>CALVQE010000039.1 GCA_944355355.1 uncultured Bacilli bacterium | reverse complement strand
TAACGATAATTATATTTTGTAGAATCACTTAATGTTTGTATTGCAAGTATTGTTCCAACTATTGCTGAGAAGATAAAGGACATATAAACACAAATTGCTGTTACAATGGCAGACATTACATTCGATTCTTCCAAAGTAGTTCCCCTTATATTAATACGATAAGTTGAACAAAACTCATGACCTTCTTCATCTACTTCACATAAATCAGATCTAAGTGCTTCTACAAGTTTTTTCTCTAATTCAGCTGATGTATCTTCTTTTGTATCAATAGCCATAAAATATTGGTAAATTCCCAATCCATTTATCGCATCATCTGGAACTACAACTGCATACCCTGCATTTGTAAGTCCAGAAAACGAAAGTTCTGTTGTTGCATTCTTTTGATTAAGTGTTATTCCATTGGATAATGTAATCGTTTTAATTGAACTATCTTCTGCTAGAAATGAATCTGACCTATCATAAACAAGAATATATTCATCATTATCCAAAGTTACTTGATCTTTCCCTTTCATCTTTAATAAATGGTTATAATCACTCAATCTAATAATTTTATCATAAGGTTCACTAGTATAAGAATATGCTGGTAACAGTTTCTCAATATTTGAATTCGTATTCAAACACACATTATATCTAACACTATCTACAATGGTGTAATTTTCATCTACAACATCATAAACTTTGGAAAGAGGTTCTTCTTTTTCAAAGAACGCTGATACATCAAAAGGTGAAGTCGTTTCATTTATATAATCATAAGATGCTTTATTTAAACTAGAAAAATTTAAAAACAATAAAGTGAACATAATCAAAACACCGAGTGTCCCAAATGTCCACCCCATTGTTCTTGCTTTGGATGAGAATGTTCTAGCTACAAATAAATTATCTTTACTATACTTGATTTTTTTACTTTTCAAAACAATAGAAAGTAGAAAATCAGATAGACTAAACATTACACCATAAATACTTATAATAAATAATAGAATACCAAACATCATATAGGTTAAAAATGTAGTATCCATCATAACATCATTAGTTAAAGTAGAATGTAAGAAAATATAAGAGCCAATTCCAATTAACACACTAATAACAAATAATAAATTACGATTCTTTTTTTTCTTAATAACTTTTTCTTCATTTTGTTTTTCCAAATATAGTAAATTGTAAATATTTATCTTTTTGATTCTTCTACGAGCCAAGAATAATACAAACAAATAAATAAGGAAAAAGTAAAGTAATAATAGTATAACAGACATAAAATTAAATTCAATAAAAATTGCTTGTGGTAATTCCATAACTTTTACGATAAATAAGGATATAAATTGACTAAATACAAACCCTATCGGAATAGAAAGTATAAGAGCAATAAAACCAAATAATATATTTTCTAAAAGGAATAATCTTGAAATTTTTTTCTTTTTTATTCCTAAAAGCATATATGTTCCAAACTCTTTACTTCGCTTTTCAAACATGAACTTCGTTGTATAATTAATCAAAAAACATATAACAAAAACAACTATTACATTTATAAATATAACTACATTTTTAAATGTATCATTCATATTGTCATAAAGATCTACAACAGCACCTGACCATGACACCAAATTCATAGCAAACATAAGTGAAAATGCTATTGTTATGGTAATTAGGTAAATAATGTAATCACGACTACTACGTTTTACATTTCTAATTGCTAATTTGTTTAACATTATCTCGCCTCCTTAATTTCTCTCAATATTTCTTTTAAATCCAAAGTAAGTTGCTAAGAAATATATTATATAAATTAATACAAAGACAATTATATTAATCAAATAATATACTAAATAAACTGTATCTGTTGCTAAAACAACATTAAAAATTTTGTTTAAAGACGTTAATGCAACAAAACTAATTATAAGTGGATAAAAAACTGGGAAAACAAAGAATACAAATAGTTGTTTAAATATTGTTTTATTTAATGCCTCATCACGTACTCCAAGTTTACTTAAAACTCTATAACGATATTGATATTTTGTAGAATCACTTAGTGATTGAATAGCTAGGATTGTTCCAACTACTGCGATAAAGATAAATGCTATGTAAAAGCAAACAAAAGATATGATTGTTATAAATCCATTATTAGTAGCCTCTTCTTGACCTCTTACAGTTAAATTACCTGAAGAATAACACATAGTATATCCATCTTCAGTTTCATTACAAATATCTGGACTTATAAAAGCTGTCAATTTCTTTCCAAAAGTTTCTGTTGTTTTTTCCTTTGTATTAACAATAAGATTTGTAGCACCCTCTTCTAAACCCGTAATAGCATTATCAGGAACTACGATTATAAAGCCATATCCAACACCCCAAGAATAAGTGTAACCAGTAGTAAGAACTTCCTTTTGCTTTAGCTTAACTCCATTTGATAAAGTAAGTGTTTTGATGGAATCTTCATTTGCAATTTTATCTCCTAACTCTTTTACTGTATTAATCAAATATTCATCATCAGCTAAACTAACTTTCTTATCGCCTCTTAATTCTAATAATTTATTATAATCACTTAGCTTAATTACTTGGTCATAATCTCTCCAGCCACTATATTCTCCTAAAGAATTACTTATATATCGATTTGTTTCTTTATATCCATGATAGCTAAAACTTTCTTCAATGGTATAATCACTTTGAATAAAATTTATATATTCGGAAATATTGTTTTTATCAATTTCTTTGATACTAATATCATAAGGAGATGCTAACTCTAACTGATAGTCAAACATTCCTTTAAATAAGCTAGATAAATTTAAGGCTATTAAAGTAAATGTAATTAATACTGTCAACGTTCCTAAAGTAAAACTCATTGTTTTTACTTTAGAGGAAAATGTCCTTGCTATAAATAAATTATCTTTACTATATTTAATTTTTTTATTTTTTAAAACTATTTTTAAAATAAAATCAGATAATGTAATAGCAACCCCATAAATACTTATAATAATTAAAATGATACATAAGAAAATTATTCCGAAAGATGGTTCTGTCCCCATCCCTTTAAACTGCTTATCAAAAAGAAACATTGCAACAACACCAACAATTAAAGAAACAATAAATGCTACATTTCTAACTTTATTCTTTTTAAATCTTTTCTCTTCATTTTGCTTTTCTAAATATAACAAATCATATATTTTTACTTTTTTTATTCTGTGTCTTGCTATGAATAAAACAAATAAATATATTAAAACAAAATAAAGCAACAATAATAAAACAGAATTTAAATTAAAGGTAATCTTAACAATAGAATCCAATTCAAACATTCTTGTTACAATAAAAGACATAAAAAGACTAAAAATATAACCAATAGGAATTGAAATTAATAAAGAGAAGAAACCTAAAATGATATTTTCCAAAGTAAATATTCTAGAAATTTTTTTCTTCTTTATTCCAAGAAGCATGTAAGTTCCAAATTCCCTACTTCGTTTTTCATACATAAATTTAATGGTATAGTTTATTAAAAAACATACGATGAGAATAATAAATACATTAACAAAATACATTACTAAAGCAAAATTATTCATGACATCACATAGATTTAAAATTTCTTTAGAACTGCTCATCAAATTAAAGGCAAAAATGAAAGAAAAAGCTAAAGTTACAGTAATTAAGTAAATTATATAATCTTTGGCACTTCGTTTAACATTACGAAATGCTAATTTACTTGACATTTCCGACATCTCCTCCAAGAAGCGTTAAAACATCTATGATTTCATCAAAAAATTCTTTTCTAGGTTTATTGCCACGAACAATTTCATTGAATATTTTACCATCTTTTAAGAACAACACTCTTTTACAGAAACTCGCACTGAATGAATCATGGGTAACCATAAGAATGGTTGCTTTTAACTCGTTATTCATATCATCCATTGTTTCTAAAAGCATCCGTGAAGATTTAGAATCCAAGGCGCCAGTCGGTTCATCGGCCAAAATTAATTTGGGATGATTAATTAGGGCTCTCGCACAAGCACATCTTTGTTTCTGACCTCCTGATACTTCATAAGGAAACTTTTTCAATGTATCCGCAATGCCTAATTTCGTTGCAATATCACGTACTTTTTTATCTACTTCATTTGGATTTTCATTATTGATAATTAAAGATAAAGAAATGTTTTCTTCGATACTTAAAGTATCCAGCAAATTAAAATCTTGAAAAATAAAACCTAAATTTTCTTTTCGAAAATCGGCCATATCATCTTCTTTAATTTCGGTAATATCTTTACCTCCAACATAGATATGTCCAGCAGTAACATTATCAATCGTTGAAATACAATTTAAAAGTGTCGTTTTACCAGAGCCACTAGATCCCATGATAGCAACAAATTCGCCCTCCTCTACATTAAATGATATTCCATCTACAGCTTTTGTAATATTTGTATTAACTCCATAATACTTTTTTACATTTTCTAATTTTAAAACTTCCATATATTTTCTCCTCTCTGATAAAATTATAGCAACTACGTTTACAATATAAAATTACAGTTTTGTAAGTATGCGAAAAAGATTATCAACAACGGATAATCTTATTATGGATAAATTTATTTCTTTTAGAACGTAATTCTTATGATTAATTTATTCGATTTTTTCGCAGCGTCTATTTTCCCATTTAACTGTTCTACAAATTCTTTGGCAATTGCAAGTCCTAAACCCGTATTCCCTTTAGTCCTAGATATATCAACCGTATAGAATTCATCAAAGATCCTATCCGCATCTAAATCATTATATAACAAATTATTCATAAATTTTATTTTAACTTCATCCTTACTTTGACTAACTTCTATATCTAAATTTCCATCACTATGTTTATAGGCATTTCTGATTAAATTATCAAAAACTCTAACTAGCATTGGTTCGTTGGATTTCATACTAATTTTTCTTTTGTTTGTTTTAAAATTGATTCTTCTATTCTCTTTAGAAAAATCTTCATAATGATTTGAAATTGATTTTTCTACTATGGCAACCAAATTTACTTCTTCCAATTTTATAATTTGATCATTAGAAAGTATTTTGGCAAATTCAAAGAAAGAATCAATTAATTCAGATAATCGGTTTAATCTCTCTTCTACTATTTTAAGATTTTTTATCTTCTCTTTTTCTGGCATATGGGATTCTAACATTAAACTGACATAGCCTAAAGAGGAAGTTAAAGGGGTCCGTAAATCATGAGATATATTTCTTATCATTTTAATAAAATTGGTATTTTTTCTTTCTAACTGACTTTCTTTATTTTTTATTTCGGTTAAATGAGTATTAATACATTCTACTAAATCACTTAGTTCTTTTGATGTGAATTCAGTATGAACTAACCCATTTGTCTGTCGCGATAAAACTAAATCTAATTCTTTTTTTATTCTTATTAGTTCTCTTTTCACGAAAAAAAGATAGCAAACTAGAAATAAAATAATAATAACTAAAATTACTACTACTATTTCCATAAGCTCACTACCTTTCTACTTTATTTCTGTTTTTCTAAATACTCTATATCCAATGACATTAAATACTATAATATAGAATATAGCCAAAACTAAAGTTTGTAGTATGTATGTATTACTTGGATTTGCTATTAAGTTACCTATAATGTATTGAAATTCATAATTTAATATATTCGTCGTATCAAGATGGAATAAAGTTGAAATTCCTGTAAGTATTAATTGGACTACTATAATTAATGGGATGGTAATACTATTAAACGTTCCTGTTTTTCTAAAGCAAAAACCAATACATACTAACAAACTTATTATACCATAAAAACAAGGTAATTGGAGGATGGTTAGTTTCATTATTTCTAAAAGTCCTGCTGAAAACTCTCTTCCATTCATGATTAAATTAATAAGATAACTTCCATAATTGTTGATTAAGACCAAAAATGTTCCAAGTCCTATACAAGTAATTAATTTAGATAGATAATATTTTTTTCTTGAAATTGCTGAGGACAATGTGTTTTTAGCAGTTGAATTGGATAGGTCTGTAACTAACACAGTTACAACTATAATTATAAAAATATAATAAAGGTTCGCATTCGCGCCTAACTGGCCTTTGTCTAATGGATATGCTCCATATTCTTTCATAAGTTTTCTTGTTTCCAAGATAGAATCTGTTTCATATACTTTATTTAATAGTTCTTCATCTTGAACTAAAGGTTGTTCTTCAAATGATGTATTTATACCAATATGGCCTGGACTCATTGAAAAGCAACTCACGGACGCTAAAACAAGGATAATAATAATAGCAACATAAATTGCTTTTCCTTTAAATATTCTATATAAATCTGCTTTAATTATGTTTAGCATTATTCATCACCATCCTTTATTAAAGAATTAAAATAATCTTCTAAGGAAATCCCTGATTCATAAATTCCCATTACCTCAATATTATTGTTTAATAATGTTTTATTTACTTTCGCTGAATTTTCTAAGTAATCATAAAGTCTTATTTCTGTATCATCAATTACTTTATAATTTGTCGTTGATAATTCTTTTTCTAATACAACAGTCCCTTTTTTTACATCTTTTGTTTTTATTACAATACATTTACTACATTCTAAATCAAGTTCTTCTTTAGATAAATCTTTTATAATTCTTCCTTTATCTATAAAACAAAAATGATTCGCAATTAAATATAATTCTGATAAGATATGACTAGATATTAAAATGGTTATTTTTTCTTCTTCATTTAATCTTTTTAATGTATCTCTTATTTCTTTGATACCAATAGGATCAAGACCATTAATTGGTTCATCTAAAATAATAAAATCTGGATTGTCTAATATGGCTAAGGCAATACCTAATCTTTGCTTCATTCCTAAAGAAAATTTTTTGAATTTCTTATTCTTTTCTTTAGACAGATCTACTGTTTTTAAAACTTTAGCAATTTGTTTTTCATCTACAATTCCTTTTTGAATGGAATAGTACTTTAAATTTTGATAAGCTGTAAGGTTATCAAAAAATGCTGGACTTTCAATTAAACAGCCAATTCTTCTTTTCGATTCCGTTAATTCTTCTTCACTTCCAAACAAAGAAAAACTTCCTCCTGTTTTAGTGGTTAATGTCGTAATTGTTTTCATCAGTGTTGTTTTACCAGCACCATTTCTACCGATAAGCCCATAAATGTCACCTTTATGAATTGTTATATTGGCATGATCTAAGGCAATAAAATCTTTATATTTTTTTGTTAAATTGTTTGTTTGCAACACTATTTCTTGCATATACTTCATCCCTTTCTGATACCATTATACAAAAAAAGTGTTAAAAAACTCTTAACACAATCCTTAAATTTTCCTTAATTTTTAAATTTGTATCCAACACTCCAAATCGTTTCTATGTAATCTTTATTTGGATTTGCTTTTTTCAATTTATTTCTAATTTTGCTGATATGTACATTAAGGGTATTTTCATCAACAGAGTCTATTGTATCCCATACTGTATCGAATAACACACTTTTGGTTACAACTTGATTATTGTTTTTCATTAGTAACTTCAGGATTTCAAATTCTATTTTAGAAAGATTAATCTCTATACCATTACATACAACTTTATAAGCTTTGGGATTTAATTCTATGTCACCTATTTTTAATACTTCATCTTGGTTGCTAGAATTATGTTTTAAATGGACTTTAATTCTTGCCAGTAACTCTTCATTATTAAATGGTTTTGTTACATAATCATCTGCTCCTAAATTAAACAAATCTAATTTTTTTTCGATATCATTAATCGCGCTTGTGACAATAACAGGAACATTTTTTATATTTTTTAATTCATTAATAATTTCTTCTCCACTCTTACCAGGTAACATTAAATCCAAAATGATCAAATCAATATCATTGTTATGAATTAGTAATGCTTCAGTTCCGGAATATGCAGATTTAATATTGTATCCATTTAATTTCAATACTTTTTGGAGCATTTCATTTATATCTTTATCATCTTCAATTATTAAAATTGTTTTCAAAATCATCACTTCCTACTCACTAGGTAATTATAGCATGAAAAAAGCAAATCTTCTATATTACTCGATTTGCTTCATATAGTAATTTGTTGTTATTTTGTATATTTTTTCTTAACTATTTTTGCAATAATATAAATTATAATACTTGGTACTATAAACTCTAATATTGCCTTATTTCTTTTTGTTATTTAATGCTAATTTTTTCACTTTACTTAGTTCTGTGACATATATTTCACTATAACCACATTCAGGACATACAGCGCATTTGAATTTTCCTAAATTATCTTTAAAAATTCCCTGTTGTGTGACCTTTAGTCCGTATACCCCTCCTTCTACTTTCACATCTAAATCTTCTACCATTTCAGTAGCACATCTTAAACATTTTCTCATATTACTTACCTTTCTTTATTTAAAACTTTTTAATATTTATATTCTTAATTTAAATGTTTTAGGTGCATATTTATATGCTAAAACTAATGAAATTAAGGAATATCCAACACAGAATACAATCATGGCTATACCGAAATATAATGTTGGTATCTTTACTCCAATAAATATATATGCCACAAAATAAGTTAAGCCTTGAACAACTTTATAAGTACTACTTTTCATCTCTGTGCTGGCATTATATGGTTGTAGTAAATAATACATAACCAAATAATGGACTGAAAAGAATATACTCATTGCAACTATTGACACTACTATTACCACATATTAGAAAGTTCTTGTCTGCTATCTCATGTTCTAAAAACATTATTAGTATATCATGGTCTATATTGTCAAAGAAACCTTTGATATCTGCATCTAATATATAGTTGATTTTTTTGTCATGATTAACCAGTTTATTTGACTTATTGCTTGATGACAATTCTTCTTTGGTCTAAATCCGTAAGAGAAATCATAAAATATATTTTCATATATTTCATTCAACACATCTGCCATTGCTCCTTGCACCAATTTATCTTCGTAGCATGGTATTCCAAGTCCCTTTAGCTTACCATTCGTTTTAGGTATGTATGTTTTCCTTACTGGCTTTGGATGATATGAACATTTCTTCATTCTTTCTAGAAGATTATCTAAATTTTCTTCCAGATGAACTCCATATTTTTCTTTTGTCATTCCATCTACACCACTTGCTTTATTTTCTTTCTGTTTCTCATGTTGTTTTCTTAACGCTTCTTTATTTACATAATGCATGATTGTTTGAAGTTTATATCCTTGTTCTAGTTGGTATTTTATATCTTTTCGTTTTGTTTCCATGTTTTAACCTCCTCCAGTGATTTTATGTGTCCCTAAAGAAACGATTATATGCTAGTTCCTTCGCTCCACGGTCATTACTCGTTTCCTTGCTACTATGAACTAGTCCGACTACTCATAAGCCTTTTGTCTTCCTTGAGTTACAAATTCTTGTTTCGACATACTTCTTCACTTTGGTATCTTAAACCGCCGATTTTGAAGGGCTTATAAGTTCTCCAAGGTATACTTAATATATCAATGTATACTCGCCATGCTCTATTGACCCCGGTGGCACTCTCGCGATATCTCGCTTATCGATATCGCCGTTGTTGTCTGCTGTGTAGAGGAGCACATCGACTACCACTATTTCGAATTTTTTGGCTGTGCATGGAGTTATGGCAACGGTGAATACTTCATCTTCTTTTAAACCCGTTTTTTCTAAATAGTAACTTTTTACCATAGCCCCTTGCATTCCAATTGGACTTTTACAAGTTGAAAGATGATCTAAAATTTCAGGATATTTCATTTCAGCATATTTCACCCAAGCTGGACAACAAGATGTTATCATTGGTAAGACCCCATTATTTTCTAAGCGATTCTTTAGCTCAGCACTTTCTTCCATAATTGTTAAATCTGCTCCAAAGGTAGTATCAAAAACATAGGTGAATCCTAACTTTCTTAAAACACCAACCAACTTTTCTTTTAAGAATGTTCCTGGTTCATAGCCAAAAGCTTCACCAATGGATACTCTAATAGCTGGGGATGTATAACAAATGAGTTTCTTTCCTTCTTTCAAGGCTTTGAGTACTTTATTTTTATCTTTTTTAGGCATCAAAGAGAATGTTGGACAAGTAATTACACATTGCCCACAGGCAAGACATTCTTCAACTCTCAAGCCAAAATCGAGTCCTGTTATACGATCACATGTTTCTTTACATATTCCACAATCAATACACTTTGCATCGTCTTTTTCTACCCCTTTGTTTTCATCCGAGAAAACGACTGCATTTTTAAAAATCTTTTTTGATTCTGGATACAAAATATCGTCATCGAGTCGTTCAAACATCACTTTATCTACAAAACACATTGGACAAGTAAAACTTGAAAGTTCACTAAATTTTTTTCCTTCTTTTTCTTCATCATAAATATAATTACAAATTTTACAACGATATTTCATTTTATCCCTCTTCCTATTTTAAAGTATATCATATTCCTGCAAAAACTTGTAGACTATTTCTGGGGTTATGTTATAAAAAACTATACATTATATTCCCTCCATTCATTAAATAGTAAGTGGCAAAGGAATGTCTTAATGTGTGAAAAGAAATATTTTTGTCTAGATGATGCGTTGCTTTTAATGTAGAAAAATAATTAATGATACTTTTAGAGTTTATATGACTTTCTTTGTCACGAGAAACAAATAGAAATCCCTGTTTATTTGTGATCTGCTGTTCTTTACAATACATTCTTAAAAATTTAGTAACAATATCCGGAAGAATGGTATATCTTTCTTTATTTCCTTTACCTAAAACTTTCAATTTATGTTCATTAGGATAAATATTTTCAATTCTAAGTGTAGCTACTTCTTCAACTCTTAAACCACAGCAGAAAGCTAAAATTAATCAACGCCTATATTTCAGACATTGTTCTTCGTTAAAAAAGTTTAAAAACAATTGTTTAGAAATGATTGTTGGTAATTTTTTTTAATTTCGTAGATGGTAATATATCTTTGTTTAATTGACGATTAATACAGACTGAATAAAGAAAACGAATTGAACAGATTCCAACCTTTAAACTGGCAGCTCATCTATTTAAATCAATATATTGTTAAAATATCTACAATTTTTTCTTCAGATAATTTATCCATTTTTGTTGTTTTATCAAAGTAATTTAAAAATCTGATCATATGTGATTTATAGTTTAGATATGTTCTATCACTTTTTCAACCCATTTTTCTTGATTCTTTTTTGTGTTTTTCATAAAAAATCTCCCTTTTGTTAATGATACTATAAGAATGTACAAAAAAGGGAAAATAAAAATGTACAAAATTGTACATGATATATCCCCTTG
>CALVQE010000038.1 GCA_944355355.1 uncultured Bacilli bacterium | reverse complement strand
ATCCTTAATGCTTATCGTGAAGCAGTCAAAGAAAAATACCGATTCTTTTCCTTTGGCGATGCTATGTTTATTAAAAAAGAAAAATCATAAGAGATTTTTCTTTTTTAAAATTAAAACCAAGATCAAAGTAATCGTTATACAACAAAGCACGACAAGTAAGAATGAAAAAGGATTTGTTCCAAAATCACCTAAAAAGACATTCATTCCTAAGAAAGAAGAAATCATCGTTGGAATAGATATAATTAAAGTGACCGAAGTTAAAAATTTCATTGTTCCATTTAAATTGTTTGAAATGATTGAACTGTAAGTACTGATAGTGTTTTCTAAAATTTCTCGATAAGTTCTAGCCATCTCTAGAGCTTGATGAAGTTCAATTTTAACTTCTTTAATTGTATCAAGTTCTTCAGGACCAATCTTATCATACATTTCAATTTTTTCAATCAAGACTTGATTACCTTGTAAAGACGTAGTGAAATAAAGAAGACTTTTTTGAAAAGCTAACATTGTTTCGATATCTTTATTACTAGGGGACTTAAGCATTCGTTTTTCTCGTTGTAAAATATCTTCTTGAATTTCATTTAAATATGTAATGTAGTATTCCACACTCGTACCAATAAGATAAATCGAAAAAATATCAGGTTTTTGAAAATCAGCCCCTGTAATAAGAGAATTTTGGATTTTTTCTTTAATCGGATGTTCCATTAAAGATACAGTTAAAATACCTTCTTGAAAAAAGAATACACCAAGAGGATAAGAACGATACTTCTTGTGTCCAGCATTATTAATCATATAAGGAATACTATAGATGAATAAACTGAAATTATCGCGAAATTCAATATGGGGAATTTCTGATTTGTCCAATGCTTTTAATAAATCATTTTTTTTAATTAAAAGATCTTGGCAAACACTTTGAATCTCTTCTTCCGTAGGATCAACTAAATCTATCCAAAACTTTTTGGGCATTTTAGTTACTAGATCTACATGATCTTTTTGAATTTGATAAATCTTTTTCATAAATCTCACCCTTCATATGTTATTGTACCATCAAAAAACTAAAATTCATACTGTAAAATAAAATGTCAAAATTTAGGGATTCGTTTGCAATTGTTCAAAATTGTGATACTATCAAAGAGTAGGAAAGTTGGTGGGTTATGCTTTGGTTAGATATTAAAGAATTTTTAAAAGATGCTTTAAAATATATCGTTACAGCAATTATTGTTATTTTAATTTTCCTTTATGTACTATCGATGCAACAAATTATTGGCCCTTCTATGAGCCCAACATTAACAGATGGCGACTTAGTATTATTAGATAAAATAAGTCTTCATTTTACCGATATTAAAAGAAATCAAGTTGTATCCATTGATTATGCAGATACAAAGTATCTGATTAAACGCGTCATAGGTTTACCTGGAGAATACGTTGAATTTAAAAACAATATACTATATGTCAATGGTACAGCCTACAAAGAAACTTTTTTAGAAGATGGAGTTGTAACAGAAGACTTCTCAATCAAAGATTTAGGCTATGATGCAATACCTGAAGATATGTATTTAGTATTAGGAGATAATCGGAGTAATTCTCAAGATAGTAGAGATCCTGATGTAGGTTTAATCAAAAAAGAAGATATTATTGGCAAAGTGTTTTTCCAATTTTGGCCTCTAAATGAAATCTCTTTTGTAAAATAGTAAAACTTGCTTTCTTTATAGAACTAGAATAAAATATGGGGTACAAACGTTGGAGGAGAAGTTATGGATCAAAAATATTTACAAGGGTTGCAAACCTATATGGAAAAGTACCCACAAGACAAAGTAATGGAAAAGAAAATAATAGAGCTTTATAAAGAAGCACAGAAAAGACAACTTCGAGCTGAAAAAGAAAGCGAGACGAGATATTACCAACCAATAAATTGGGACGTCTATATTGAAGACGCAAAGTATACAATGAAAAGTAGTTTAGAAAAAGAACCTGATTTCATGGATTTTACTTTTCGTGCCGAAATTATGAACGGTTGGCGCGTAAGTTTGATAAAAGTTATTGGAACGGATGGATGCAAAATTATCTTAAACCTACCTTCTTTAGAACGACTTGCCAAAGAACATCCTGGCACAGCTCGTCAGCCCGAATGTTCAGCAATAGCCTTTGAGCTTTCTTTAAAAAATCTGCAAAATCTAGATGATATAGATCAATATTTTGGTTATACGGTTGAAAGTGGTGAAGATATTGAAACTTATCTTAAAGACAATTATGATAAAACGGATGCGATTGAACGTCTTATGCTTCCTTTTCGCAAAAAGGCCAGAACAATAGATCCAATTGATCAAGAATTATTGAAGATCTTATTAGAGTGGTTTGAGGAAAACCGTAATGACTCTGCAATTCAAGAAACTTGCTTTCAAATAACTGGAGAACCCCCAATTCATGAGATTTTGGGTAATTTACAAGAATTATCTTTCCCTAAAACTATTCAATATGCAAGCACGATCGCAAGTTTAAATCTGCCATTTACGATTGCTTTGATCGAGAATCATCGTCGTGGAAATATTCCTACCCCAATACGAGCAGTAGCAAATTCTTCTTCAAGGGGCCTTACTTCCGGGGCCTCAGTAATAATAAATACATATAATACAGGTATGAAAAACGCCTTATCATTATCTGGCTACGACTGCTTATATAAAAAAGAAAATTTTCTGGCGATTAAATCCTATCTCGCTCATTTAGAAGAAGTGCAACTTCCAACAATAAAACTCGTTAAAGCCATCTTAGAAGTCAAAGAAAATCCGGATGTGACCAGCAATAAAATTATTGAATTGTCAAAAAAATATGAACGAATCTCTCATGTGTTAAAAAAATGGATCGAATATGAAAAAGAAAAGTTGGCTTCTCTTAATAGTTTGAAGATGCAAACAGAACAACTCTATGAACGTTTATACCATGAATCACTTTATAAAGTGAAAGAGGCAACACAGTATGAAGAAGCGTTACAAGCATATTCGACTATGACATATTGGCAAACAACTTCCTTCTTGCGCAAGGAAGCAAACAAGCGGTTTAAACTAGAACGAACAAAAAAATAATTTAGAATATTACTTGTTGTAAAATAAAAGCCAAAAAATGTGAAAAAAACTACACATTTCTTTTTTGTGTGTTATAATGTTTTTAGAAATAACAGAGAATTTGGGCAATCTCTGGGTTTTTGAAAATTATTTTTTACATTTAGTATAGGGGAGTGAAAAAAATGAAAAATAAAAAGATAATTTTCGCGATCATTTTGTTCCTATTCATTGGCCTTACTGTATTCACATTCGCCCAAGCTCCAGAAAATGAAGTTTTAGACGATGGAACAGGCAATGGTACAGAAGTAGAGCAAGGTGGTGGCACGACAACTGATGATGATCTAACAGATGATGACTTAGCTGATGAGGAAGAGCCAAATGAAGAAGTGAGTGGATCTGAAACGGATGACAATGATTACCTAGCTGGAAATACAGGTGACTCTAACAACAATGGAAATACATCAGGAAATAATGGTACATCTGGTGGTTCAGGAAATGGTGGAAATAATGGAAGTTCTGACAACCAAGGAAATTCAAATCAAGACAATGATGACAACGATAATAATAATGAAGAACAAGATAATAGCTATGATGAAGCTTTAAAAGCTGTTGAAAAAGCTGAAGAAAGTCATAGTCAAACTGATGTAGATTATGCCCAAAAATTAGTTGATGCCCTAACTGATAAAGGAGATCTACAAAATCGCTTAGATGCAGTTCAAGCAATCATTGATGCTGAAGCAATTATTGCTAGACTAGAAAATAAACTAGATGATGCGGCTAACCGTACAGACGTCTTAGCTGTCAAAACTGATCGTGATGAATCAAAAGTAAAAGACTTATTAAATCAAATCACAGACGAAGAGACATTAAAAGAACTAACAGATCGTTTGAATGACGTCTCTAAAGTAGTAGAAGATAATGAAGCTCCACAAATAAGTGGTGTAAATGGTGAATATACCAAAGAAGATGTAACCATTACAGCTACAGACGCAGCTGGAAATGCTTTAGTAGCAACAATGGATGGTAAAACATATACACTTGGAACTGCTATTACAACAGATGGAACATACACCGTAATTGTTCGTGATGCAGCCTACAACGAAGCAACTGCAACCTTTACAATTGATAAGACTGCTCCAGTTATTGCGATAGCTGAAGAAGGACTTGAAATCGATGGCGTTATGAATTATGGTGGTGATGTTACACCTGAAATTACAGAAGCTAACATTGATACAGTTGTTTTAACAAAAAATGGTGAAACAATTACTTATAACCAAGGAGATGCAATTCGTGAAGACGGCACTTATGTCTTAACTGTAACCGATAAGACAGAACACAGTGTTTCTCTAACATTTGTTATTGATGCCTCAGCTCCAGTAGGAACAAACTTAGGTATCTTAAATGTTACTCATTATCGTGAAAATGGTAATACTGCTTCAGGAGACGCAAACATTAAAGTTGCTAATATTGGTGATCAAATTCGGGTATTATTAACATTCCAAGAAAAATTAGTAACTGTACCTACTGTCGTTATAAATAGTCAAGAATATCCTATGGTTTATGCTAAAGATAGTTCAGATGAAGAAAATAATAGATACGTATACTTAGTAGACATTACATTAACAAAAGAACTAGGCTTAGCTGATGGAGAAATTACCTTTACTGTAAAAGGTTATGCGGATGCTTTAGGAAACACTGGTGTAGAATTAAATAATGACAACATCGATGAAAATGCAAGCTATCCTTATGTAGAATTAGATACAACAGCTCCAATTGTAACGGCGAGTACTTCAAATAATGGAGCTTCTACAAATAAACCTGTAGTGGTAACATTGACAAGCAACGAAGCTTTACAAGAAGTGGAAGGCTGGACAAAAGTTTCAGATACAGTCTTTACAAAAGAATATACCGAAAATAATAAATTTAGTGTTACAGTAAAAGATATTGCTGGTAATGAAGCAACGGTAAATTTTGAAGTAAAAAGATATGATGCTGTTGCACCAGAAGCAACAATCTATGTATCAAATGATAATGGTGCAACACCAACCAATCAAGATGTTACCGTAACACTTACAACAAATGAAGCAATTTATACTCCAGAAGGATGGACAGAAAATTGGACTGCTACTGAAGGAAACAAAGAACATGAATTCACAAAAGTTTATTCTGCTAGTGGTAAATATTCCGTAACCATTATGGATAAAGCTGGTAACACATCTGTAATCAATTTTGAAGTAAAAAGATTAGATAAAACTGCTCCAGTATTAACCATTGTTGATTCAAACAATTATGAAATCATTCAAGGAGCACCTTATGTAGAAAAAGGCTATTCAGCTTGTGATGAAGTAGATAAAGATGTAACACATTTAGTAAAACAATCTTATCAATACTTACCAGCTGGAAGTGGTAACTGGACAATTGTAGATACCATTGACACAAATTTATTAGGAACCTATAAAATCACTTATACAGCTTATGATAAAAATGGCAATACAGCAACTGGTACTAGATCTTTTACAGTTATAAGTGGTTTACAGGAATAAAAATGACAAAGAGATAGGAGAGATTCTTATCTCTTTTTTTGCTCGATAATATTTCTTGCTAAATCCTTATCTTTAGTGATATACTAATGGTAATTAAGGGAGTAATGAGTATGGCGTATATTAAGTTTAAAGAACTATCAAAATATTTTGATTTTAAAACCGAAATTGCAGAAGAAAATCTACCAGAGTATGCAACAGAATATGTAGAAGATTTTGAGAATATTTTACTATCTTATAAAAACACTAAAGATTTTGTCGTTTTTACTGACCACAAGATGATTTTATTTGACCGGGATACATTAGGCGCTTATTACAAGAAGATTCATATCTTTCCATATGTTTCTATTTCGAGCAGTGCAATAAATTTTAAACCAGGTAAGGTAGAACTATTATTTAGCTTTGATTCAGGATATCAACTTCATATTAATTTTATCAATATGGATCACAACAAAAAAGAAAATATAAAAAAAGTATATAAAAAGATGATGGCATCTAAGATTACAACATATAATGTAGAAAGTAGGTGAGAAAATGGAATATTGGGTTGTTTGGTTAATCATTGTCGTTTTATTAGGAATTATTGAAGTTTCAACCGTAAACTTAGTTTCAATTTGGTTTATTGCCAGTGGTATTGTTTCCTTGTTCGTTTCCTTAATAACAGATTCTTTCCTACTTCAATTTGGTATCTTTGTTGTTCTAGGAATTATATTGATGCTTATGACTCGTTCAACTTTAGTAAAAAAGCTATCTCAGAATAAAGAAAAAATGAACTTGGAACGAATTATTGGAATGAATGGTATTGTTACCGAAGAAATTAAGAAAAATGCTGTCGGTGAAGTAAAAGTAGATGGCAAACTTTGGAGTGCTATCGCCGAAAAAAGAATCAAAAAAGATGAAGAAGTGAAAGTACTTTCTATCGATGGTGTCAAACTAGTTGTTGAAAAAATAGTTCAAGAACAAGAACCAAAAGAAGAAAAAACTCCAAAGAAAACAGCAACAAAGAAGACAAGTTCAACTACCAAAAAGAGTAGTGGACCAAAAAAAGCAACTTCTGCGAAAAAAACACCAAAAAATTCAAAGAAAGTGAGTGAGTAAATATGCCAGTTTTTATTATTTTGTTAATACTAGTTATTATTTTTATTATTCCTTGTGTAAAGGTTGTTCCTCAATCTAAAGTATATGTAATTGAAAGATTAGGGTCTTATCACACAACCTGGCACAATGGCCTTCATTTTAAAGTTCCTTTTATTGATCGCATTGCTAATATAGTTTTATTAAAGGAAATGGTTCGCGACTTTGCACCTCAACCTGTAATTACCAAAGATAATGTTACAATGCAAATCGATACAGTAGTTTATTTCCAAATTACTGATGCTAAATTATACACTTATGGAGTAGAGTATCCTATCAGTGCAATCGAAACATTGACTGCTACAACACTACGAAACATTATTGGTGAATTAGAACTAGACCAAACCTTAACATCAAGAGATATTATTAATGGTAAAATGAGAGCCATTTTAGATGAAGCAACAGATCCATGGGGAATCAAAGTAAATAGAGTGGAAGTAAAAAACATTTTACCTCCAAAAGATATTCAAGACGCTATGGAAAAACAAATGCGTGCCGAAAGAGAACGTCGTGAAAAAATCCTTCAAGCTGAAGGAGAAAAGAAATCTTCTGTTTTAATTGCTGAAGGTGAAAAAGAAAGTGCCATTTTAAGAGCTGAAGCAGATAAAGAGTCTAGAATTAAAAGAGCTGAAGGTGAAGCTGAAGCTATGCTTAAAATAAAAACAGCCGAAGCTGAAGGTATCCGTTTACTACGCGAAGCAGGGGCTGATAAAGCAGTCTTACAGCTAAAGTCATATGAAACACTAAGTAAAATGGCTGACGGTAATGCTACAAAAATATTACTTCCTGCAGACTTACAAAACATAGCAACATTTGGAACAGTACTTCAAGAAACACTTGGAAATGAACCAAAAACGACAGTTAAGAAAGGAACAAGAGAGTAATCTCTTTTTTCTTTTATGATCAATGGATATGATTTAAACGAAAGAGAACAAGCGATAATTAAAACTTGTTATGAAAATATTCTGACTAAAGTTTCTAATTATGTAAAGTCTTTACAAAATGAGAATATCTTTGAAGATTTTTTTACTTGCGTTTTTCTCTTATTTGATGGCTTTTTCAGTGCAAATCATACGTTTATCCGTAACAATGAATATGAATACGTTTCCTTTCACAATATACCTTATTATTTATATCCTTTTAATGGAGTAGGTTGCTGTCGCCATACAAATGAAATATTATTTCTACTATTTCAAAAATTAGGATATGAAGAAAAGTGTGTTCTTTGTGAACTAAAAGTCAAAGATGAAAAAAGTGCTAAATTTCAGAAAAATCATATTGTCTTAATGAGTGAAATTGGTACTCAGCAATACTTCTTTGATTTAATCAACTGGAATGTTGGAAAGACAGATAATAACGAGATTTCAAGTTGGCGCCAAGAATTATCCTATCGATTTGCGCCTAATGATGAAAATATTGATTTGAATGATTTAAGCTTTGTAAATCTATTTTATGAAAAAATGCACCGAAAACTATCTAAAGATCTTAAAAATCTAATGCTACTTTATAAAAGCATACAATCTGAAATGCAAAAAATAGCTGAAATACTTACAAAGTATGAAAACTGTGCAAGCTTACATATTAAATATCTCTACGAATAAAAATAAGGAGGCGCCTATGAAAGTTTTTCATGAATTCCCACCAGTATATGATAAAAAATCTAAAATACTAATTTTAGGGTCAATTCCCAGTGTAACATCACGAGAACAAGGATTCTATTATATGCATCCTCAAAACAGATTTTGGAAAGTTCTAGAATCTCTTTTTCAAGAAAGCATTAAAGACAAAAAAGCATTTTGCCTAGAAAAAGGCATAGCTTTATGGGATGTCTGTGCTTCTTGTGATATTAAAGCATCCTCAGATAGTTCCATTAAAAATGTTGTACCAAATGATCTTTCGGTTATTTTGAATACGGCAAATATAACTCAAATCTTTACAACCGGAAAAAAAGCCCATAGCTTATATCAAAAATATCTTTACCCAATATATAAAAAAGAAGATATTTGCTTATCAAGTACTTCGCCAGCTAATGCGAAAAACTCTTTAGAAGATTTAGTGAAAGAGTATCACGTAATTTTAGAATATATATAAAACTAATAAATAAGAATATGCAAAACTTAGAAAACATTTATTTGCCTTTTTTTGAATAATTTGCTAAAATATTTTTCTAGTAAAAAAAGGGGGAATTACAGTGAATATTTTGACATCAAAACAAAATAATTTTTTATTTCAAGATTTTAATAAAAAGACAAACAACCAAAAAGAGCAAATTATTTCTCAAATTTTTTATTTTACTTTAAATCATCAAAACTCTAATGCACAAAGGTATGCCATAAAAAGTGGTTTGGATGAATATTCGTTTTATTTGTTTTCTGATTTTGTAGTAGATAGCCAATTAAAAGAAACCCTTTTAACGACAAATCGAACGAAGAAATGTCATGAGTTTGTGATTCAATTTGCATCCCAAAGCGAAAATTACACTGCTGTGACAGGATACATAAGTGCGTTTGATAAGAAAATATTACATTCTGTTTTAAAAACTTATTTTCCACCATTGAATACAGAAGTATACCTAGATTTTACATCAAATATTATCATGGATGTAGCAGCATATCAAAAACTTTTCTCTTTTGAAGTACTTAATGAATTAACTACAGAAGACATTTTTGCTTTTGAATATTCTAGTTATCCTTTTTTTGATTCATATCAAGAAAAAATAATGCTATGTTTTGCTAAAGAATTTACTCGTGATTTACAAAGAGTACGCAAAGGCTTCCCAAATATTTAAAAAAAATAGCCAATAAATGGCTATAGAAAAAGGAGTACTTATTAATAATTTCTTCTAATAAAGTAAATAATAAGTAGATTCAGATTCATCTAAAGATAAAATTTTATCTGCTTTAGTAAAATCGGTATTATCTAAAATCTTAGTTAAAATATCTTCTTGATTCACCCAGTTTTTAATACATAAAATAACTTCTTCTTGAGCTTTTAACTCTTCATTGATCTTTAGTTTACTAAAATCATAAATATTATGATTAATAATGAGATGCTTTTCATAAATCGTAAATTCTGGCAGAGCATTTAAGTGTGTGAAATAATTATCATACACATACAGAATATATTTATCTGAATTATTTTTAGCCAGTTCTAAAGCTTCTTCATAATCTTGATATAAATAAGTAGGTTTTTGGGTAATAAGTCCATAACCAGTGAGAATTACAACACAAACAGTAAACAGAGTAAGAGTATGTTTCCAAGGAATTTCCTGAAGTAAATAAACTACTCCTAAAACAAATAAAGGGAAAACCATCATAATATAACGAGAAGTATAAGCATCACCTAAGAATGGCGATATTTTGGCTATAACTAAAACAAAAAGTAGAATTGGACCAAACAGTAAAATATTATCTTTTTTATGTTTTGAACGAACAAATAAAACCAAGATGCCTAGACAAAGTAGCCCAAAAAGGATAACTGGAATGCTAAATGCCTGACCTAAAGCGGTAAAGAAATAAATGATCATTTCTAAGAAACTTTTTTCTTTGTCTTGACTTCCTCCTATACCACGGTACGAAAAGAAAATATCTTCAATAGCAGTTGGAAAAAGAAGAATACCTACAATAGCTGCACTAGCGTGGATGAAAAAGAGATGCCACCATTTCTTAAATTGTTTATCTTTCCATAGAAATATAGATAAGAACAAAAAGACACCCACAGCATAAACACAGAAATAATACTGGGTTAAAAAGCCACCAAAAATGATTAACCCATAAAAGATAGAGTCTTTCTTCGAAAAATTATCTTTTTTATAAAACTTTAAACTATAATACAAATACCAAACAGCAAAACAAGTGAGCATCATATACATGCGTTGAAACACCATTGTACTTATTGCCCCCATACTTGCTCCATACAATAAAATAGTAGGAATTTTATATTTATCTAAATGCATAAGCCGAGTAATCTTTAACATTCCGACTAAAGTGATGATAAAGAAACAAAGGTTTAAAGAAAAAATAATGTATTTACTAAAATGATTCAAAGAAAAAGTTGAAAATAAATGAACACCAAAATAAAATAATGGGGGATGAACATCTAAAGCTTGATTGAGCCAAACGGAAACAAAATTAAAAATATTTTCAGATGATAAAGATAAATAGTCATTAGCCTCATCTTTCGTTTTCCATACAGGCTCTTCTTTCTTTAAAGTTTCATCAAAAGAATCCTGATATTCATCCTTATGCAAGAAAAAGTCGATACCCTTACTAACCTTATTCGTTAAGCTTCCTGTCCAAACAACACGCCAGAAATAATCCATATCTGCTTGAGCATATCCGTAACTGCGATAGACATTGTCATATTTATAATTGCTAGAACCATAAGAGAAAATCTCATCCTCATGAAAACCTTGCTTTTTATCAATATAAAAAAACATAAGTCCACATAATCCAAGAATTACAATGAAAATAATTCCATTCTTTTTAAACCAATTTTTCACATCAATCACCACTTAGGAAAATTGTACCAAATTTCTGACGAAAAGTCTTCAGTTTCAAAAAATTGTTGCAAAATAAAAAGTGTTGGAGTAGTATAAATTCCGATCAAAGAGATTTAATACATCCAACACATTTATTATTATACACAAAAATAAATAAATGAAAAGATATATTTTCTCTCTTTGACAAAGAAAGGTGTTAATGTCAATATAAAAATGCACAAAAAAGGGAAAATAAGCGTGTACAAAAAAGGGAATAAGATATGTCCAA
>CALVQE010000037.1 GCA_944355355.1 uncultured Bacilli bacterium | reverse complement strand
TTGAGGCTATTGGTAATTCTTTTGATGGTGTTGAAAAGACTTATGCTATGCAAGCTGGAAGAGAGTTACGAGTTATGGTTTATCCTGAAGAGGTTGATGATACAATGTCTTATAAGATTGCTCGGGATATTAAGGATAGGATTGAGTCTGAAATGCAATATCCAGGTACAATTAAGATTGTTGTTATACGTGAAACTAGGGCTCAAGAAGAGGCAAAATAGATTTAAGGAGGATATTTTATGTGGCATGATATTTTATTGATTGTAATTGGTCTAATTATTGGTTTGATTATTGGATTTGTTTTGACAAGAACAATGATGAAGAAGTATATGAAAAAGAATCCACCAATTAATGAAAAAATGATTGAGACTATGATGAGTAGTATGGGGAGAAAGCCTAGTCAAAAACAGGTTAGACAGGTCATGAATCAAATGAATAAGTATATGTAAAGCACTGTGTGTGCTTTTTTCTTTTTTTGGCATAAAATAGTTTTAGGAATGATAAAAGATATTGACTAAGACTAAAGTTTTGTGATATCCTATTTTCAGAGTAGAAGAGAATAAAAGGTGATTGACTTATGGAATTTTTAGAAAAATTATATAGTATAGATAATTTTGGAATCTATTTGTTTGTTGTGATCGGTATTTTAGTTGTTTTATTTTTAGTTATTTTATTTTTTGGAAAGAAAGATGCAAAGAAAAGAAATTTAGAAACTCTTGATCATACTATTTCTGATCCTGCTCAGCCTTTATTTCAGGAAACTTCAGTGGAAACAAAAGTTGAGGTTCCTGTGAATGAGTCTTTTACTGTTAATCCAAATGTGAATATGGTTTTGAATGATGAAACGCCTGTGTCTCCTTCTATAGAACTTCCTAAGGAATTTAATGAAGAGCCTTTCAAAGAAGAAGTTGTAGCTCCTTCTATTCCGGAAAAGAAAGAGAAAGATTTTGATTTTGATGCTTTGGCGGCAGCTATTAGTAAAGAATTAGAGAGTATTGAGAAAACGGATGAACCAGAGTTGCCTCAAGTAAAACAAGAGAGTGTTTCAAAGACAGTTGAGCCTTTACATTTTCATGTTGAGGAATTAAAAGAAGAGATGCCTGCTTTGAATGTTGAGCTAATTGCAGAAAATCCTGTAAAGGAAGAACCTTTGAAAGAGGAAGTTGTAGAGCCTGTTAAACCAAGACCTGTTATGCCTCAGGTATTTAGTAGTGTTTATGTAAATCGAGATATAGAGGAACCTAAACTTACTGAGGGAAATAAATCTAGTGAAGCTGAAATTGTTAAACCACAGGTTCCTAAGTTTGAACTTCCTAAAATTATGGATTTACCTAAGAAAACTGAAGAGATTTTGCCTAAGGAAGAACCTAAGGCGGAAGATGATATTATATTTAAGTAGTAAAGAAGTGTCTTTGGACACTCTTTTTTTCATATTTTGCATTCTTTGTGCTATAATACGGTTATGGGAGGGTTTTTATGAAACTTTTTAAGCAAAATGATAAGTTAAATATGGAAGATGTTAATGAAGTAATTAGTTTATCTAAAAAGATTTTGCATTTATTTTATATTGCTATGGTTATTGCCACGATTTTGATTGTGACAATTATTGCTCGAGAATGGGGAGTATGGAACTTTATTGTCAGTATTTTGGGAGTTTTAGCACCGTTCTTTTTAGGCTTTATTTTAGCTTGGATTTTTAATCCGATTGTAACAAGGTTAGAGAGAAAAAAAATCCCGAGAGTTGCAGGTGCAATGATTGTATATGTTGTTTTTTTGGCTATTATCATTATTATGTTTCGGTTTTTATTGCCAATTATTTATGATCAATTGCAAGTTTTGATTCAAAATTTGCCTGGCATTTTAAACGAACTTACAAAGTTTGCTGATGGTATTTTTGATCGCCTGGGAACGATTGATGGTATTGATTTGGTTGCTGTGAGAGAACAAATTTTAAATACCATTACGGGAACTTTTAATGGCTTTATGACCTCACTTCCTAATACGATTATGAGTTTAGTCGGCAATTTGTTTTCAAGTTTAGTAACAATTTGTTTTGGTCTTGTTATTGGGCTTTATATGCTCATTGATTTTGATTCGATTAATGGACATTTAATTAATTTGTTACCTAAGAAAAATCGTTTTGAAGCATCTTTACTTTTAACGAATATTTCTTCTGAGGTAAGAAAGAGTGTAAATGGTACGTTGCTTGTTGCTTTAATGGTATTTGCTTGTGATAGCTTAGGCTTTTTAATTGTAGGTTTGCAAGCTCCATTATTGTTTGGACTTTTATGTGGTATTACTGATTTAATTCCTTATGTTGGACCATATATTGGTGGTGCTGTCGCGGTTGTCATTGGTTTTGCTCAAAGTCCACTGATTGGCTTTTTGACTTTGGTTGTTGTTATTTTGGTACAACTTATTGAAAATAATATTTTACAACCGATTGTCATGAGTAAAACGATGAAGCTTCATCCGGTAACGATTATTGTGGGACTTTTAATTTTTGAACATTTCTTTGGTATTTTAGGAATGATTTTGGCAACGCCTTGTATTGCACTTGCTAAGGTTGTATGGAAATTTTTCTGTGAAAAGTATAATTTATTTCAGGATAAGGATGAGGTTACTTTACCTATAGAATAGTTGGTGGTTTTAGTGAGATTAGTGCTTGTTGCTGGCAAGGCTCGAAGTGGGAAAAGTGAGGCTGCGAAGTTTTTAAAAGCATATTTAACAGAAAAAGGAAAAAAGGTTGTTATAACTGAGTATAGCAAATATATCAAATTGTTTGCTAAAGAGATGATCGGATGGGATGGTATTAGTGAGCCAAAGCCAAGAAAGTTTTTACAAGATTTTGGTTTTTATGTTCGACATGAGTCTCATGATCCGGATTATTTTATTCGCAGAATGAAGGAAGATTTAGCAATTTATGAGCATCTTGTGGATGTAGTGATTATTAGTGATGTAAGATTGCCACGAGAAATTACGGAGGTTTCTTCTTTTCAGCCTTTGAAAATTAAAGTGGAAAGCCATTTGAATGTTTATGATTTAAACGAAGAAGAAGCAAGTCATGAGACAGAAGTGGCGTTAGATAAATATACAGATTTTGATTTAATTATTAAGGATAAGTCTGTTTTAGAAATGCAAGAGTTATTGAGACAAGTAGTAAAGGATTGGTAGTTATGAAGTTAAAAGATTTATTTATTGATTATTTTGTAAGTAAGGGTCATAAACAGATTCCTAGTGCACCTGTGGTGCCTGAAAATGATCCTTCAGTACTTTTTAATACGGCAGGAATGCAACCATTGATTCCTTATTTGATGGGAGAACATCATCCTTATGGAACAAGGTTATGTGATTATCAAAAGTGTATTCGAACAACGGATTTGGATGAGATTGGCGATACGACGCATCATACTTTTTTTGAGATGTTAGGAAATTGGAGTTTGGGAGATTATTTTAAGGAAGAAAGTATTGGGTATAGTTTCGAGTTTTTAACACAGGTGCTTCATATTCCGGTTACAAAGCTTGCCATTACTGTTTATGAAGGAGACGTGCAGATTCCAAGAGATGATGTGTCAGCTAAAGCTTGGATGAGTCTTGGCATTCCAGAGAAGCGAATTGCTTATTTAGGTCGCGATGATAATTTTTGGATTCCAGGGGATTCTGGTCCTTGTGGAGGAGATACAGAAATTTTTTATTGGCGAGATGATTCTGAAGCTCCAGAAGTATTTGATCCAAGTGATGAGAGATGGGTTGAAATTTGGAATAATGTTTTTATGGAATTTTATCAAGATAAAGATGGTAAGGTTACACCTTTAAAACAAAAGAATGTCGATACTGGTATGGGATTAGAAAGAGTCGTTGCGGTTTTAGAAGGTGTGACGGATAATTATATGACGAGTATTTGGGAAGATGCTCGGCATAAGCTGGAAGAGATATCTGGTTTATCTTATGAAGGTAATGAAAAGTCTATGCGTATTATTTTGGATCATTTAAGAGCTAGTCTTTTTATCGCGAGTGATCCAGCACATATTAAACCTAGTAATACGGATCAAGGGTATATTTTAAGAAGACTTATTCGAAGAATGATTCGTCATGCTAGAAAGCTTAATATTGATATTACTAGTGATTTTGATGAAGAAATTGTTAAGGTTTTTATTGAGGAATATAAGTCTTATTATAAAGAGGTTGTAGAGAATCAAGAAATTGTTTTTAGTGTTTTAAAGACTGAGAAAGAGAAATTTAATCGAACTTTAGAGAAGGGTTTAAAGGAGTTTGAAAAGATTGCTTTGAAAACAAATCATATTGATGGAGAAACAGCTTTCCATTTGTATGATACTTTTGGATTTCCAATTGAACTAACGATTGAAGAAGCTACCGAAAGAGGTATGACGGTGGATGAAGAAGGATTCCAAGTTAAGTTTAAAGAACATCAAGAAAAATCAAGAACGGCTTCTAAAGGTAAGTTTAAAGGAGGACTTTCTGGCAATAGCGAAATAGAGACTAAGTATCATACGACAACGCATTTATTAAATGCTGCTTTAAAAGTTGTTCTTGGTAGTGATGTACATCAATTGGGCAGTAACATTACCGAAGAGCGTTTACGTTTTGATTTTCCATGTGATCATAAGTTAACGGATGAAGAAAAACAAAAAGTAGAGGATTTAGTTAATCAATGGATTCGTGAGGACTTAGAAGTTAAACATGAAGAAATGAGTAAAGATGAGGCTATTGCTTCAGGTGCTGAATGTATGTTTATTGATAAGTATCCTGATATTGTGACTGTTTATACGATTGGTGATGTTTCTAAGGAATTATGTGGCGGACCACATGTAACACATACAAAAGAATTAGGACATTTTAAGATTAAAAAGGAAGAATCTTCTAGTGCTGGTGTAAGAAGAATTAAAGCGGTTTTAGAAAAAGAAGAAATTTAGATGATTTCTTTTTTCTTTTTTTGTAAAGATATGTTATAATGGTTTTAGTGTAGAAAATCAGATATGGGTGATCATATGAACAATTGGAGCTTTTCAAGTATTTTTAAGAAAGAAACAAAATTAGCTAGTTATATTATTATTTGTCTTACTTTAGTTGTTATAGGTATTTCTTACGCTTTGTTTTTTAAAGTAGGAAGTAATAGTGAGAATCAAGAGGTTGTGGCTGGAACGTTTACGTTTACGTATGAACAAGGAACTGAGATTACTAATACGGGTAATACTTCTTGTTTTTTACCAATGAATGCCGATGAAGCAGGATTGGTATCTAGTGATTGTGATTATGTATTTAGTGTTAAAAATACGGGTTCTTTAAAAGCAAGTTATACGTTAAGATTGGTTAGTCAAGATGTCAATACCATGGAAGCAAGTAAGTTAAAAGTCATGTTAAAAAGAGAAAACAATGGGAATTTAGAGACCGTAGAAGGATATCCAAAAGCGATATCGGAGTTAAGTGATGGTTATTTGCTTGAAGCTGAGATTGAACCAAATCAAATTGTTGTTTATCATATTCAAATTTATGTCGATGAAGCAAGTTATGTTTCAGGAGATGAAGGAAAGACAGTTGCTTATAAAATAGAAGGACATGGAGTAGTTGATGATGATCAACCTCTTAGCACTGAAACAATAGTAGATAAGATTATTGAAGATGTAGACACAACTGGAGCTTGTCCAACGGTTAATGCAGATGGAACTGTCCAAGTAACATCTACTGAAAGTACGAATGGATACTTATGCAGTGCCCCAGATGACTATGGAACAAGCTATTACTATCGTGGTAACGTTGAAAACAACTGGGTAAAGTTTGGAGGATATTACTGGCGAATACTAAGAATCAATGGAGATGGAAGTATAAGGATGATTTATGCTGGAGATGCCAGTGTCATTGATGCTTTACCAAATAAAAGTGATGTTTTAAAAAATGGATATAATGATTCAAGTACAGATTATACTCAAATAGGAACCAGTGTCTATAATTCATCTAGAAATGATAATGCTTATGTCGGTTATATGTATGGCACAACAGGTTCGAGTACCTATGAAGACACTCATGCTAATATCAATGATAGTACGATTAAAACCTATTTAGATAATTGGTATAAAACAAATATTGAAGATAAAGGTTTATCAAGTTATGTCAGTGATACCTTATTTTGTAATGATCGAAGTATAAGTTCAAATAAACCAAGTAGCAGTTATATTAATTCTGGTGTGGGAATGGAAGCGACTGCCTATAGATGGTATTACGGTCCGTGGAGTAGTACAGGAAGACAATATCCAAGACTTACCTGCAGTCAGCAAAACGATCGATTTACAGTAGATGATGAAATTACTGGGAATGGAGATTTAAGTTATCCAATCGGACTTGTTACAACGGATGAAGTAGTTTTAGCTGGAGGATATAGTAGTAATTATGGTTATTATTTATATACAGGCAACTATTACTGGACCATGTCGCCTAGCAGCTTCGATGGCAACCATGCGTATGGTCGCCGCGTCCATTCGAATGGTGATGCGGACTACGGCAACTACGTGAATGACTCGTACGGTGTTCGCCCCACTATAAATGTTGTAGCCAGTGCCTTTAAATATGGCGATGGAACGACGAATAATCCGTATCGGATGATGGAGTAGGGTTGTTAAATTGTTGTCAAATGATTGATAAATTAGGGAAACAAGGTTTATTGTTTCTCTTTTTGTTGGTATAGTAATTTTAGAATAGAAAGAGGGATGTGTGTGAAAGCACCAAGTGTTATGAGTCATTTAAAACCTGCTCATATTGAATGTAGTAAGGAGGATATTGCTGAGGTTGTTATTATGCCTGGGGATCCTTTACGGGCTAAGTATATTGCTGAGAAGTATTTAGAGGATGCTAAGCTTATTAATAAGGTTCGTAATATGTTTGGTTATACGGGTTACTATAAAGGTCAAAGAGTAACGGTTATGGCTCATGGTATGGGTATGCCTAGTGTTAGTATTTATGCATTTGAGTTGTTTTATTTCTTTGATGTAAAAAGGATTATCCGGATTGGAACTTGTGGAGCGTTGGATGAGAGTCTTGGTATTCCTGATTTGATTATTGCCAATGAAAGTTATACGGAAAGTAATTTTGCTTATTCTTATAATGGTGATCCAACACATTTGGCTTATCCAAGTGAGTCTGTTACGAATTATTTGATTGAGTTAGCTCAAGAGAAAGGTCTTAAGTATCATGTTGGTAGTGTAATGTGTACTGAGCAATTTGGTTTTTATTCAGATAATGAGCATGTGTTAAAGAGAGTTCCAGAGGATATTCATTTACTAGGTGAAGAGATGGAGACGTTTGCTTTATTTCATATTGCTGATAGTTTTGATCGGGAAGGTGCAGCGATACTAACGGTTGTTGATAGTAAGTATAGTGAAGCATTCTTAACTCCGGAGGAAAGAGAAAGATCATTAGATGATATGATTACTTTAGCACTAGACAGTATTTTATAAGATTTCATTTTTTGATGAAGTCTTTTTTTCGAAAGGAGTTAAAATTTATGTTAGGGGAATATAAACGTTATGTTTTAGAAAGTAATTCACGTTTGGCTCAGTTAAATCATGTGGTTGTTTGGAAAGGTGATGAGGATTATCCGGCATCTTTATTTCAATATTTGAGTGATAAGAATATTTTATTGATGTTGAAATTTGTTTTGATAGATACGCGGAAGATAACTTTTTTGAATTGTGATGATTCGCCTTATTTGACTTTTCCAATTGTTCGTAATGATAATGAAGAGATGGTTATAGAGAAAGTTAAGAAAGAGATTGAACGACGATACAAATTGTTACTTCAAAAAAAGGTTAGGAGTATTGAATCTTACAATGAATTGGCTGAATATGCTCATGATGTGCTTCCTTATTTATTTATTTTTATTCATGATTTTGGTGATTTGGTTATGAATAAAGAGTTATTATTGAGCTTACAAGAGATGATTATGAAAGGAAGAAAGGTTGGCGTTTTGTTTGTTTTGTTTTCTACTGTTGAAAAAAAATATCTTAAGTTAGGAATGGCTTCAAGTTTTGTCCAGTATTTTTCTAAAGAAGATAGTGAAAGATATTTTACAAGTCTTTTTAGTCAACAAAATTTTGATCAAGATGTTGTGAGTTATTTTCAAAATTTGGTTTGCAAAGAAGTGCCGAATGTTCAGAAAGTGGATGATTATGATGATCCAATGTATGATGAAGTTGTGGCCTTTGCTATAGAGAATGGTAAGATTAGTGCTTCTTTAATTCAAAGAAGGTTTCGTTTTGGATATAATCGGGCGGTTCGGATGATTGACTTGTTGGAAGAAAGAGGAATTATTGGACCTCAAAATGGTTCAAAACCGAGAGAGGTTTTAGTAAAACATAATTAGGATTAACGGGAATTAAAGTAAGGGATGATTCATATAGTTTTTTAGGTGAAATATATGAATAAGGAAGTTGCTTATCTGTTGTCTCATATTTATTCTTCGAATGAGAGTGTTTTAACAAATATATTACAGTATCAATATCAATTATTCTTTTTGGATAGTAAAGAGATGCAAGAAAAGATGGGTGAGATATTAAAGTTAGAGTTTAAGCATTTGGAGTGGCTTGGAAATCTTATTAAGGGTCTTGGGTGTATACCTATATATGCAGATATTCAATTTGGAATTGTGGAGTTTTGGAATTCAAATGCGGTTTATTATGATACGGATGTTTTAACGATTTTAGATGTTGATATTGAGGGGAAGAAGAAGGAGATTTCTAATTGTAAGATGCTTATGTATACGGTGAAAAATGAAGATGTTACTAGGGTTTTACAAGAGATTGTTGATGAGGATTATAAGATTTTAAGATGGTTTATGAAGTTGAAATGTAATTACTCTTGTTTAGAGTAATTTTCTTTTGACAAACGTATGTATGCAAGTTATACTTGAGTTGTGATGTTTTATGAAGATAGAAAAGATTGTTAAAGTAAAGAATGGTTATGATGTTTATGTTACAGGGAAAAAGTTTTTTGTTTATGAAGATGTTTTGTTAAAGTATGAATTGTTACTTCGGAAAAAAGTTAGTGAGTCTTTGGTTGAGGAAATTTTAAGGGAAAATAGGTTTTATGAGATGTATTTAAAAGGGCTTAAGTTTTTAAGATTAAAGATGAGGAGTGTGTATGAAGTACAGGAATATTTTAGGAAGGAAGGTTATGGTTCTCGGGATATTCAAAGGGTGATTGAACGTTATGAGAATGAAGGCTATTTAAGTGATGAAGCTTATGTGGATAGTTTTTTACATGATGCACTTTCTTTATCTTTAAAGGGGCCATTAAAGATAAAAAGAGAGTTGAATGATAAAGGTGTTTGTGCTTTATTATATGAGGATAAGTTAGAGGGTATTTCTAATAGTATTTGGATTGAGCGAATGGAAAAAATTGTTGAAAAGAGAAGAAAGGCGGATCGTCGTTCTAGTGAGAAAATGTTTAAAGATAAGTTAAAGGCTTATTTATATCAAGAAGGTTATTCTTATGAGATGCAGGGGTTAATAGAAAATGCTTGTGATGAAGATCGAGATCAGAAACTTATAAAACAAGAAATTGAAAAAGGTAAAAGAAGTTTGGGTTATAAGTATTCTGGTTCGGTGTTAAAGAGTAAGCTTAGGATGCGTTTGTATCGTAAGGGTTTTTCGTTAAGTGAGATTGATGAGGCTTTAAATGAGGAATAATATTTGTTATAATTGGTATAGAAATGGATGGTTTTATGAAAAGTAAGAAGTTTATTGTAGATTTTGTAGGAGCTTGTTTTGTTTTGGCTATAGCTTTTTTGATTTTAGGGATGAATGGTGTTAGTGATGTTGATCTTCGTGTTTTTTTACCTTTGTTTTTCTTTGTTTATGCACTTATTCATTTGGTTTTATTTGGGGTTCATTATAAAGATAAAGAATATTCAGATTTGCTTTTAGGGATTGAAGGTATTGTTTTTGGCCTTGGAACAGTGTTTTTAGATGTGTTTGAGACGCCTAAGTATCTTGCTTTTAGTATTTTGTTATGGACGTTGTTTTGGGGGTTAATTAAGCTTAAAAAGGCTGATTATTTTCATGATCGTAAGAGTAAGCACTGGTTAGTATCGGTTGTTAGTTTGCTTTTGTTTTTTGCGATTAGTGTTGTTGTTAGTATGAATTTGGCTTATGAGGCAAGTGTTCAAATTTTAGTAATTGGTTTTTATTTATTGTTTTTAGGGGTGTTTGAGTTATATGAGGCTATGTTTTTGAGTTTGACGAAAGGAAAGTTGAAATGAAGACTGTTCATGATTTTAAAGAGTATCAGATTATTGATATGGCTAGTGGGATGAAATTAGAAAGTTGGAATGGAGTGATACTTAGAAGGCCTGATCCCCAGATTATATGGACAGATAAGCAAACAAGTGAAAAGCATAGGATTGATGCTTATTATGAACGGAGTAGTTCTGGAGGAGGGAGTTGGCATATTCAAAATCCAGATTTGAAAGATAGTTGGACGGTTCATTATCGTGATTTGGTTTTTGGACTTAAGTTAATGGGTTTTAAACATACTGGTCTTTTTCCTGAACAGGCTTATAATTGGAATTTGATTCGTACAAAGATAAAGGATAGTAAACGTCCTTTGAAAGTTTTGAATTTATTTGCATATACAGGGGCAGCTAGTATTGCAGCTTTGAAAGAAGGCGCTAGTGTTGTTCATGTGGATTCTTCACGAGGAATGATTGATTGGGCTAAGGAAAATGTAAAGTTGAATCATTTAGAAGATAGAAATATAAGATTTTTAGTTGATGATGTAGTTAAGTTTGTCAAAAGAGAAATAAGAAGAGGAAATAAGTATGACATTATTTTGATGGATCCACCTAGTTTTGGACGAGGAAGTAGAAATGAGGTTTGGAATATTGAGAAAGATTTATATGCTTTGATTCAAGATTGTGTGGAGATTTTAAGTGATCAACCGGTTTTATTTTTGGTAAATTCTTATAGTACGGGGTTATCTAAAACTATTTTGGAAAACATTTTGCGTCTTACTGTAAATAAGAAATATCCTGGTTTTTTGTCTAGTGATGAGCTAGGTATTCAAATGCAAGATAGTCCTCTTTATTTACCTTGTGGTATTTATGCAAGATGGGAAAGTGAGTTAAGTAGTTTTGAACATTAAAAAAATTAGCTTTTTGAGGCTAATTTTTTAGTCTTTGTTTGTCACGATTAGTTTCATTGCGGTTTTGTTTTCGCCATCGATTTTGACATCACTGAATGCGGGAATGACAATTAAGTTTTCACCACTTGGAGCTAGAAATCCTCTGGCTATGGCGACAGCTTTGATTGCTTGGTTTAAGCTACCAGCACCTATAGTTTGAATTTCAACTTCTTTTTTTTCACGATAGATATTCGCGATTGCTCCAGCAACTTTGCTTGGATTAGACTTCGATGATACTTTTAATATTTCCATATTTGGACCTCCATGGTTCCATTATATGTACAAAAGTAATCTTTATGCTACATCATAAGAAGAAGACAAGCGAGAAACAATCCTAAATTTAAAATAACATATAGAAGGATAACGGCATTGGTATATCCAGCTTTTTTTTCTCTTTTTAAGATTAAAGCATTCGTTTGATCTAAAGTATCTTGTTCTTTTTGGCGACGTATTTCTTCGAAAGATATAATATTGTTTAGTCTACGATTTATATCTAAAACTTTTTGACTATTGCTGTTATTTTCAACGAGATAATTTGTATGCATAATCGCATTATGTAAGATTTCACAGTTAAAGTCTGAAAGGTTTTCTTCGTTTCGTTTGGATGCTTCTAAGTATTCGGTAAATCTTTCGATGCTTTTTTCTTCTTCAGGAGTACGATTTTCTTTTTGAATTAGACTGTAGAAGTCGTTGCGAGTTAAAGTGTCGTCATGAATTGGATAGCCTAAACTTTGTTTTAATGTTTTTAGAGTTATGGCTGGCATTTTTTGTTTTAAAGAGTTGTATAAGTTTAAAACAAATTCGGGATTTTCAGTATCAAAACGGTATTTACGGTTTTGGGCATCTGTAAAAGAAATGAATTGTTCTTGTTCTTTTTTGATTATTTTAAATTCAATAATTTCAGGGTACATTTGATATTCTTTTTGTTCAGCGGTTAAGATTTTATTTGTTTCAATATAGCAAGTAATGATTTCAAATAGTTCTTCTGCTGTTACTTCATTAGGAGTACTTATACGAGTGCGAAAGTGTTCATTATGGAGCATATCAGGCAAATAAAAAACGCTTAGGTCTAAGGCTTTTTGGGTATTGCCGGTGGTGAAAACTAAATAGTTTTGCTCTAAATATAAACTCTCTTTTAACATAGGACTGTTGTTTAGCCATGCATTTAAAAAATATTTGTTTTGCTCCATAATCCCTGGCATATAATCACCTATTCTAGTTTCAATTATAGCATAGCTTCTTAAAATTGAAAAGATGTTACTAGATGTATTTTAGAAAATCTTAATTTTCAAAGTAATTGCAACAAACACAAAATCTGTTGCAATAAGTTTGACACAAGTGTGTTGCAATAAG
>CALVQE010000036.1 GCA_944355355.1 uncultured Bacilli bacterium | reverse complement strand
TTCTAGGTAGGATTTCCACCTACTAAAATATTTGACCTACACGGTCGCACTTATTGTATTACTTTCCTTTTATACAAAAAAGGCCAACAAGGCGATACCAATCATCATAATGATCAACAAATTTATACCACTTTTTCTCTTTCATATAAAATTGATGAATAGTTCGTTCAATCATTTGCTTTTCTGTCTCATTAAAATTTCCCTTAAAGAAAAGCAAAAACTGTTGTTCCTTATACTTTTCTCTTCCTTCTTTCATAAGATATTCATGAAGTGTATCGTTAATAAGATTACGATTAAACGGATGAACAATCTCATTAGCGTTTTTTAACTCTATCGTTATCATAAATTCACCTACTCAGTTTCTTCTTGCTTTACTTTCACCAAAACTTCTCTTGGTTTAGATCCATTCTGCGGTCCGATAATTCCTCTTTCTTCTAACAAGTCGATAACACGAGCGGCCCGATTATAGCCAAAACGGAATCTTCTCTGGATTAAAGAAGCACTAATCTTACCCGTTTGAATGGCAAATTCAACAATCTCATTATACATAGGGTCATCATATTCCTCACCACCTGAAGCAGAACCAGCAGAATGGGATTCACTAAGTGTTGTTGTCAAAGACTCATCATAACAAGCTTGTTGCTCTTTGCAAACTCGTTCAATAAGTCTTCGAATCTCATCATCTGAAATAAAACAACCCTGAATACGTAATGGTGTGTTTTCGCCCATTGGTAAGAAAAGCATATCACCTTTTCCGAGTAACTTTTCAGCTCCTGGACTATCCAAAATCGTTCGTGAATCCACATTACTAGCAACTGCAAAAGCAATACGTGAAGGAATATTTGTCTTAATAACACCTGTGATAACATCCGTACTAGGTCTTTGAGTCGCCACGATCAAATGAATACCTGCTGCTCTGGCAAGCTGCGTAATACGCATAATAGAATCCTCGACTTCCTTACGAGCCACAATCATCAAATCAGCCATCTCATCAACAATAACCACAATATAATACATTTTAGCTTCTGGACTCTCTGGATGCTTCTTATTTTCTTCCTCAATCATCCGATTATAATCATCAATCTTTTTTGCCCCTTTATCTGCAAAAACACGGTACCGTCTATCCATCTCCGTCACAACTTTTTGTAATACGGCCGAAGCCTTCTTAGGGTCCGTAACAACTGGACAAAGCAAATGCGGAACACCATTATAATTAGACAACTCCACCTGCTTTGGATCCACTAAAACAAGTTTGACTTCATCTGGACGATAACGCATTAATATCGAAGCAATCATACTATTAATACAAACAGACTTACCAGAACCAGTTGAACCAGCTACCAGTAAATGAGGCATCTTCGTAATATCAGTACACCTAGGATTACCCATAATATCTTTTCCTAAAGCAACTTGCACGCCACCTTTAGCCTCAAGCATAACCTTAGAAGCTAAAATCTCTTTAATTTTAACTGCCGCAATAGCTTGATTAGGAATTTCAATACCAATCGTACTCTTCCCAGGAATAGGAGCTTCAATACGAACATCTTTAGCTGCCAAAGCCAAAGCAATTTCCTTATTTATAGATAAAATTCGACTAACCTTAGTTCCACTTGGAACAACTACTTCAAACTGCGTAACAGCAGGTCCCATATGAATATCTACAACATGACCTTCAATCTGAAAATCTTTTAAAACTCTTTCCAGATTTTGCTTATTATTAATTAAAAATTGATTAGAATTTGTTTTCTTTGCTTTAGCCGGATCATCTAAAATACTCATAGGTGGAAGCTGATAATTTGGATTAGGCATTACCGAAGCTGGATTAGCCACTGCCGGCATTTCAGTTACAACATTCTCATGAGTATCAAAATGCTTTAATTCATCTACACTATTAACAATAATGGCTTTACTAGAAGATTCTTCCTCTGCTTCATGAAGTTTTTTATCCAATGCTTTCTCCCGTTTAACCACTTCATCTTCGTCATCACTTTCCTCGCTTAACTCCTTAACTCGTTTAAACTTAGTAATAAAGTTATTTAAAACATTAGACAAATTAACATTAAACAGTAAAATAATACCAAACAAAGCCACAAAACCAAGAACAATATAAGTTCCATTTAAGCCAAACAAAGCAGAAGAACCAAAAGCAAAAACAGCTCCAATAATTCCTCCACCTATAACAATAGATGTTTGTCCCGAACTAGATAAAGCATTATTGGATCCAATCGATGCAACTCTTTCCATATAATGATTCATAGTCTCACTGAAAATATCACTAGGATTTTCTACTTCTTTAACAAAAGTCAAATGACTAAGAACTAAAATAACAATCAAAAGCAAATAAATACCTATATACTTTGCACTAAAAAAATTAGGAAGCTTTCTCTTAATTAACATATAAAAACCTAAAACCAAAACAAAAATTAAAATAAGAGGCCACCATTCTCCCATCAAGAACATGGCAAACTTCTTAATTAAAGATCCAACTGGTCCAAATCCAAATCCAATTAAACCAATTAAAATCATAATTAAACCAGTAAGTTCAACACTTATGCCATTATTCTTTTTTGTATCTCCTGAACTTTTTTTCTTCTTTGCCATACTATTCACCATAAATATTATATAAAATATAAAAAAAGAATGCAAATTTCCTTTGCATTACTTGACATTTCTAATAACCTATTTAATACAAAATACAGCATATAACGGCACAGATTTTATTTTATTTTCTAAACCAAAATTTTTCTGAGAAATTCTAATACAATATTTAGGATTATATTTCTTCATATATTCATTCAAACTTTTACTACTTACTCTTCGTCCTGATTTAACTTCTACCGGCACAATATCACCATCAATTTTGATCAAAAAGTCTATTTCATGCGATCCAAAAGTATAATAATACAACTCTTTAAACTGATTATAAAACGCACAAGCAACATAATTTTCTGTTAAAACTCCTCGATACATTTCATTTTTATCGAACAATATTTCACTATAATCTAAATGAGATAAAGCTCTTAAAAGACCAACATCGCTCAAATATAACTTGAATTTATCAGAATTTATAAAAGCTTTTAAAGGAGATTCATTTTTATCCGTTAAATCGCACTTTAAAATCATATTACTAGCAAGTAACCAATCTAAACTACTTTCATACCTTGATTTTCTTGCATCTTTATCTACTAAACTATATTTAAAAGCATTATTCTCTCTAGCTAATTCTCTAGGAATAGAATTGTATATCTTACTATTTTTAATACTTTCTGTATTTTCCGTATACTTATTCATATCTGCTAAATAAGTTGCAATAATATATTCTTGCATTTCAAAATTAACCTGAGATATTTTACCATCATTACGAATAAAATCATTAATAATAGTAGGCATTCCACCCAAAACTAAATATTTCTTATATAAATCTAGTGCTTTTTCATGAATAGGCTCTACTAAAGGTTCGTCAGACTCATAATGGCTCTTTATTTCACGAATAAGCTTTTGTTCACCAATAGCCATCAAAAATTCTTCAAAATCCATTGGAAACAAATACTTAATAACAACTTTGCCAACTGGAAATGAAGAATGAAAACGATTAATTTTAATACCAAGCAAAGAGCCAGCACAAACAATTTTATAAGGTTTATCACTTTCACAAAAATATTTTAAAGAAGTAATTGCTTTTTCATTTACTTGAATCTCATCAATAAAAATCACAGTATTTTCAACATCAAAATCAATATTCTTTAAAATTTGAATTTCCTCAATAATATCCTCAGGAACCAAACTATGAGAAAAAATTTCTGAAACATCTTGTTCTTTTTCCAAATTAAAATAAACGTAGTTTTCAAAATTTTTCTTACAAAATTCCTCCAATATATAGGTTTTACCCGTTTGTCTTGCCCCAACTAACATAAGGGGCATTTGATAGTCAGCTTTCCATTTTTCTAAATCTTCTTCAATTTTTCTATACACAACCATCACCTCCGACTATAATTTTAAACCATTTCGGACAATTTGTCCATTTTTTTGCCTTTTTTTCGGACAATTTGTCCGAAAATACCTATTTAGTACCTTTTAACTTCTTCTGAATTCTTCTTTTTACCTTCCTTAAAACATTTTCACGATGAGTCTCAATTTCCTTACGAAAGAAAATACGATACAAAGCAATAGGATGTAAAATAAAATCAATCGAATCAGCTTTATCAACAAGCGTTAATAGCCAAGCCTCCCTACATCTTGGAATTCTTCGGTTTAAAGGAAACATATGCGTAACCATAATACTTTCCACTTTCGGCGTAACCACTTCACTACCAAAAAACTTTTTGGCATTATCTACAGCTTCACGGGCATGCGTAAAAGCATGATTTTGCAAAAAGGGCTTTTTTTCCTTCTTACCTTGCCAAGGACGCTCATAAAAATCATGTAAAAGCCCTGCAATAGCTAAACTACGATAATCCATGTGTAACTTCTTTCCAATCTTATAACAATCAAAAGCAACCCGAAGCACATGTGCATACACAGATTCATTAATATGATGAGGATAATTCTTTCTCTTCTGCATTTCTGAAGCTAATAAAATAGGTTCAATAATTTCATAAAATTCTAAATATTCATTATTGATTTGTTTTTTTTTTACATGTTTGCTACGTATACCATAAACAAGATAGCAAAGTAATGTAATGACTTGTAAAATAACAGTAATATAAACAAAAATATCAACATCAAAATAAGGAAAAACGATTCCTACAAAACCTAAAATAATAGTAATAAAAATAATCCATGTCTTAAACTTACCAACCAATAACGAAGCTGAAATACCCTTAACAAAAAAGAAATACAAATTAAGTAAACCAATCAAACATTCCAAAATTAAAACATAAAAGAATGCATGATTTTTAACAATCAAAATAATTAAAAGACCAATGGCCAAAGCCTTATCCGCAATAGCATCTAACTTAGCACCTAAGTCACTAGTCACCTTCCAACGTCTAGCTAAAAAGCCATCGACAAAATCCGTTAAAGCGGTAAGTATAGCTAAAATAATTAAAATAATATAATGATTTGTTATCCCCAAAAAAATAATAATCGGCGTTAAAATCAAACGAAAAGATGTCAAAATATTGGGAATATATTTCTTTACATTAGCCATATATACTCTCCTCGATAATCATTGTATCACAGTTTACTAAAATTGCAAAGATCTAACCCCATTACAATTTTGTAAGTTTATCATATAATTTGTTTGGCTTTTCATTAAATTTTTAAAACTGCATATACAAGCCTTCATGAAAACTATCCTAAATCTAAAGTTTAAGACAAAAAGATGGCCTTACATTAGGCCATTTTTCTTATTTTGAACTACAGTTTTTATACTATAGAGTTTTTCAAAGAATGTTTGCTTAACTTGTGAATTTCTTGATCATTTAATCCAGTAAGACCTTTGATCTCCTCTACAGAGTATTTTTCAAGCATTTTCTTTGCTATTTCAATTGCTTTTTGTTTTTCACCACGCTGTTCACCGATCTCTGTTGCTTCCATAATTAAAGTGTTTTGGATTTTTTCTTGATCCTGTTCTTTTGTCATGTATTCTCTAAATCTTGGATCTTCATTTACTTTCTGTACCTCTTCCATAAATTTTTTCACCATCCTATCTTTTGTCTTTGCATATAGCTTTTCTAATTCTTCTAATGGTAATCCTAACATCATGATATACTTGTATTTTTTTATCTTCTCTTCGTGTTCATCATACCAAAATTTGACTATTCTGTCTATATTGATTTCATAAATAAAAGCGTTTCGTATAAACAGTAATCGATCATCGTCCTGAATTTTATACACCCGACATTCTTTTGGATCTTTAGTTATTCCACTAGTGTAGTTTATTTGTATAAACTGGGTCACTTCATCATAAACTTGACCTACGCCAACATGATGGGATATCATATCACTAAAGAATGCAAAATTGCGTGCTCGGATGTACTTTTGATTCGATGAATTTACTTCAATACCAATAAGCTCTGAATCAGTTTCTAATAAAACATCGAGTGTTTTTCTTCTAACAGAAACATTTCCTTCTATTCTTTCACTATTTAAAAGACTCATCTTATTCACACTTACTTTTAAAGAAGTATATAATAAAGCGGATAATAAATCTTTATTCTCTTCTTTTAAAAAGATCTCTTTAAAAACTCGATCATTCATTCCCTAATAAAATGTTTTATCCTCATTAAGAACAGATGTTTTCACAATTCTTCACCTCCATAAAAACCCATTCTAAATCATAAAGATACAGTTTAACAATCAGAGATTTTGTCTTGTTTTGTCGAATCAACATAGATGATGTCGAATAGCATAGTCTTCTTTGATACTTTGAGCTTTTCTAATTCTCATTGAATGAACAAAACAGTAGTTCACAGATGTACAAAAAAGGAATATTTAAAATAAATTTTACTTTTCTTGCTATCCAATCCATTTTGACTCTGTCGCAAAAGAAAAAAACAGATTAAATCTGTTATAATCCTCCTCCAGATCCAAACGAATCTAGTTCTTCTTGAGTAGCAATAATATAAATTCTCATTCGTCTATTACCACAAACAAACAATGCATCTCCTTGATTATAGTATTTAATACTATCTTTCTCACTCTCATTTAAATCAATCAATTGAGACAAATCATCAACTGCTTGTTTCTTAAGCCCCATAATAATATAATAAGATGCATTATCAAAAATAGCTTTACCATGCACTAAAACACTAGGTGCTGCAAAGTCAGTTGGTTGCTGTGTAATAATAATCGTTCCTGTATTGTACTTACGGCTACGTCTTTGAATTTGTGCCAAAAACTCTGCCCCAAGCTCATTTTTTGTCGATAATAACACATGAGCTTCATCAACACACATAACCGTATTCACAGTTGGATCTAAACAAAGTCCCCAAGCGTATTTTAAAATATTAAAGAATAAAGCATTACGAACATTTTCATCGGCATTCATAAGCTCCTTAATATTAAAAACAATAAAATCACTTTGAATATCAAGGGTAGTATGTCCTGTAAAATAATAACGTAACTCCTTAACAAGAGGTCTTATCTTAAGTTCAAGGCGTTCCATAACATCACGTTCATGAGTCTTCTCTGTCATCGATAAAAGTCTACCTTTAATCGTTGCATACACATCATCAAACGTCGGATAATCCTCACTAGTAAACTTTGTATAATCCGTATCATAATCAATCTTATAACGTTTATAAGTATCTTGAACAACCTCACTAAACATTGTCAAAACATCTTCCTCAATATCAGGACTATAATACTTCATAAAAGCCTTTAATTGTTGAATTGTTCTTGTTAAAACCGTATAGCCTAAACCTTGATTAATCTCTTCCTCATCGGCATCAATAACAATCTCAAGAGGATTAACCATTCCAAACTCCCCACCTTTACCAAGATCTAGGAAGTCACCACCCATACTAAGAGCCATTTCCTCAAGCTCACCTTCAGGATCAATACAAACAAGCTTATACTCATTTCTAATATGACTACGTAATAAAAGTTTAGCCGTCGTAGACTTACCACTACCACTAGAACCTAAAATAATTACATTTGCATTATTACGGTTATTCTCTTTCTTTATTTGATATAAAAATTGATTGAATAAAATGACACCTCCAGAAAAATCCATACCTAATAAAGTACTATTTCCTGGATCCTTAATACTATCAAAAATGAAAGGATACATCGCAGCCACAGTTGGTGAAGGAATAGGTGTTCCAACCCGGTCTTCAACATCTTGCTTAGGAAAAATAGGAATCATTGACTTTAAAACCTTCTCCTGTTCAAACATCAAAGAAATACCCCGCATTCCCAAAGCATCCAAATAATTTCGAACCTGCATCTTCTTATTTTCCATTTCATCTTTAGTATCTGCAGTAATTAAAACATGTAACTGAAAATCATAAATACGAGACTGTGTTGCCACAAGCATTTGAATAAACTGTTCCAAAGATTCATAATCCTGACGTATTCTCTCTTGAATCGTCTTATCATGTTCCGTTTGATAACGTAACTTCAAATCGGCAATTTCTTTATTGATCATTCTCTGTAAAGTCGAAAGCTCAATCGGAATATGCTTAGCCACAATCTTAATACCCGATAAATTAGTTAAATTAGACAAGTATCCCGGTTGAATATACTTAGGAAAACTAACAACCGTTAAAATTGTACAATACTTCCCACTCATCATAAATTCCGTAGGCTTAAACTCAATCCCCTTTGGGGCAATCTGTGCTTTAATATTCATTATGGACTCACCATCCCACTAAAAGTCGTGGCCGCACCACCATTAAAGAAATTATCCAAAATAATTCTTAAATCATTATTACTTGTCTGTTGACTATTTAATCCACAATTAGCTAAATTACTAATCAACGTATGTAATCTCTTTTGAATAACATCCATCTTTCTTTCCTTAAACAAAATATAATATTCCGTATCCACCACATTATACTCTGCACTCATAAACATATTTGCCTTGTTAATATCTTGCGTAATTAACTTACGAGTAACTGCATTCGTCGCATTATTATACAAAATCTGCAACTGTGAAAGATATACATTAATATCAACAGGACGATCCGCAACAACAAGCCAAAACTCAAAATTAATTGCATTGTAAAAATTTCGTAACTGATAAATCACATTATCTCTTGTTCCAGCATCTAGAATAAATATATTTCGAGGAGATATCTTTACCCCCGTAACATATTCCCCATTATCGAGTTGAATCATCCCATTCATAATATTTTTAATAGGGACCCAATCCTCACTCCACTTACTTGACTCTTCCTTTTTATTCTTCGCCATCTCTAATACACCAGCCTTTCCAATAATACCTCTTTCTACCTAAAAGAAACGTAACTATATTCATAATCAATTGTAACACATTATGATAATTCGGTACAGGAATAACCAGAAAGCCAGAAACCAAAGCAGGCATCAAAACCATTAAAGCCATACTAAAATCCATATCTTGAAAAACAAGTAACATAACGATAGTAATCAAACACCCTGTTCCAAATATAATCAAATCAACAGGCGTAAAGAAGCCCAAAATAAGTTGAGACTTCTTTGTATTTGCCGGAATTAAATAATTTTCCATTTAGTTTCCCCTTTCTATTTTCCACTGCCTCGAGCGTTTTTATCTGCAATTTGGCTTTGAAATTTTCCAGAATTTTTCGCTTCTTCTATACGTTGTTTACGATCAGCCTCAATACGATCATATTGGGCAATAGTTTCAGTATTAGTTCTCTTTTCTAATTCTAAAGACTGTACACTAGCATTAACATCATCAATAGCATTGGTACTATCATCTCGCATTTGTTTAACTTGAGCACCGTCGGTTGGAGCAATTCCACCATTTGCAGCTTTCAATTGTTTCAATGCAGCCATTGTTTTTGGATCGGTAATACTACCAGCCAAAACCTCTGTAATTTGCTCTTTAGTCAAGTCTTTTTCTAGCTCTTCAATTTGTTGCCGATATTGAAGCATAATTCTATTGTGTTCTGTTCTTTTTATTTTCAGCTCATCATTAAAAGCATCTTCATAAAAAACACCACTAGGAGATGTATATTGAGCTCGAAGAGCCTCAACATCGACACCCTGTTTATCTAAATCATTAACAAAAGATTTCAAAGAGGATAAATTTCCATCGACACTACCATATCCATAATCCGTTAAAGTTCTGGTTAGTGTTGAATCAACTTTATTAACTGCATCTTTAGCATTATCCATACTAGCCCGAGCATGTTTTTGAATAGCTTCTTGCTGAACAATAGTAGAACGAGCAATTCGAATTTTCTCATCTATTTCGGCGTTAGCACCTTTTGCTCTCTCTTTATTTTCCTTCAATTGAGCTAATCGATCAGGTGTAATAACATTTCCTGCTGCATCTAAATAAGGAGTAGAATATTCAAGATATCGTTCTGTATGATCAGCAGTAGTATCAAATCCAAAATAACCACGAACGTCATTCATTCGTCTTCCTATCCACGTAGAACCATCTCTAGAAGCCTGTAACACCTTATGACGAAGCACCCGTTCCTCTCCGATAGCCTTAAAATTACCATCCTTCATTCCTTTAGACCAAGCTCTAGCAACAGCAAATGGATTTCCCCTTGATGCTACAGCTGCACCAAGAGCAGAACCAGCTGCAAAGAAACCGCCAGCTTTTAACTTCTCGCCAATACCAAGCTTTAATCCGCCTGTTTCAATACCAAATAAGTCACTAATCATCTTAGAAGCCTGTTTAGCAAAGACTAAAATACCCATTATAACAATAGCTAAAGCAAGTTTGCCTTGAATTCCAGCATCCCATAATTCACCTAAAGTATCATTAGCCATAATACCATGAATAAAGTAGATAGCCATGTACATAATTGCGACTCGTATAAACACCTCAAGATAAACAGATACAGTTTGTTTTAACCATTTTTCAAAAACACTTTTCTTACTTGGAATAATTCGCATAATAACTGGCAAAGGTGCAATTAATTGATAAAAAGCCAGCTTTACAACTCGAACACCCAAATCAAGAGCAAAACTAAACATAATATAAACAAGAAAAATTCCAGCAGCCGTAGATATAATAATCTTATAGTCAACAACGATTTCCTGGCCTGTACCATAAACGGTACTTCCAGTAGACACTGCTTCAGCCATACCAGGCAAAGCAGAATAGTTACTCTTCTCAAAAATATCTGCTTTCAAATCATACCAAGTATAATCTTGATGGTCATCAGTCTCACCAACAACAACATTCACATTATCAGAATTTAAAAATACATTTAATATGGTAAATGATAATACATCACCATAACTTAATATAGAACTATCTATCGTCGTTGTATCTTCTTCTCGCCCAGTCACTTCCTCATCACCATCAGTTCCAGTATTCACATCAATAGGTGCGGTACCTAAAACTAAAGTCCCAATAAGATTAGAAGACAAAATATAATTTTGTAACCGATAAGCATAGTTAAAAATACTTGGCAAAAACCCTAATAAAACTAAAGAAATAACTAAATTTGCTGCAATCCTACCAGCACTCTTATCCCCTTTACTGAGTTTATCTGGATCAACAATTGCCATCAGCAAAGCATAAGCCAAATAAAAGAGCATAAATACACCAAGAATAGCATAAATTCGCTTAGCAAAATCCGAAAAGAAATTATCTTCAAAAATTCTTGTTTGAGCTAACTTAACAAACAATTGATAACACTCAGAAGCAAGCCAATATATACCCGAATCAACAAATAGCAAAAAACGATGAATCTGTTCATTAACCCAATCAAATATAAAAAAACCTGATAGCATAGTTTAACTTCCTTTCTATCGAATATCACAAGTTGTTAAATCATAAACACCAAATAATTCAAACAATAAATCTAATAAAAACGGCAAGAAGAATACAATTAATCCAATTACAACCCTTTTTATTGTCCGTTGATTCGCTTTCTTCATTGCATCCTGATTCGATGCTGCAATTGCTTTAATATAATCAATTGTCGAAAGAATAATAACAAGCGCAGGAGCTAAAACTTTAATAGCCGTAAAAATATCTTGTAAAAACTGACCAAACTCATTAAAGTCATCTCCATTTTTAAAAATACCTTCACACGTAATATCATCCGGATCATCTAAATTAGGAAGATAATCTTCATATTTATCCGTATCAGAACCGCCACCACTAGTTCCAGAATCAGCCACTAAATCACATTGAGTTGGCGCAACAACATAAAGTCCCATATGTACAACACTTAAGACATTTTGAATCAAGTAATCCTGACTAACAAAACCACTTGAACCTCTTCTTCCCGTATTAATCACATAGTACTGTCCATTTTTTTTCATAGCAATAGCCACATAATGAGCACCACCACTACCACTATAAGCACCACCATAAACGGAAACCATAAGCATTTTATTCTCTGCTAAGGTTTGATCAACTTTAGTTAATAAAGCTGTCGCATCATCTCCCCTGTTTCCAATTTTTTCAATAGACATCGAAAACTGATTATGAAATTCTTTATTGGGCGTTATAACACTACCATATTCTCTTGATTGAGCATTAGCGGGAAATGTCTCACACAAATAAGAACTAATATCTTCAGGTCCATAATCAAGACCATAAGTAGCCAAAATAGACGCAATCGTCAACGGATAACAACCGGACGTACATAAGTTATTAGCCCCACCATCAGCCGTACAACCAGCAACCATTCCTGTACAATATGGTGTATTGGGATAATCACCAGCATTATAAACAACAATTGAATCTTCTGTAATCCGAGGACATTCAGCTGCATGAACTAAAGACATACTTAGAAAACAAAAAAGAACAAATAGAATATATCTTATTTTTTTCATAATTCCACACTCTTATCTATACTATTATAACAAATGAGCAAATAAATTACCACTTTAATTGTATCAATTTTTACCAAATAACACAATCAAAAAAAGCAAAAGATTTTATCTCCTGCCCAAGTTTACCTAATCATTATTAAGACAACTACCAACATCCCAAATACATTTAAAACATTCTTGATAATTTGTACTATAATTACTCCATCCATCAACCACGGAACTTAAACACTTTTAAAACCAAAAAAAGCCACAAACCACGATAAAATGGTTATTTTTTTGTCAAATTTTGACT
>CALVQE010000035.1 GCA_944355355.1 uncultured Bacilli bacterium | reverse complement strand
GATTTATATCAAGATTTTCATCTTAATATCTGTTTATTTTAGTATATCTTGTTTTCCATAAAACTTTTCACACTATCGCTATTGGAACAAATTTGAAAAAAGATGGTGGATCTGGAGTATATATTGGTTTAGGATATGCTATTGAAATTACAGGATATTTTATGCCAGAAATGTCGAATCAGGGTGTTACAGATTATGGTTTTTATGTGCTAGGAATAAAAGTATGAAAGAACTTTATCTATAAATAAATTGAGAAGCGTATGATTAGCGCTTCTTTTTCTGAGTGCAAATTATTTAGAATTAAGAACTATGAATCTTAATGAAAAATATATTTAGAACAATTATTCAATTAGAAGAATTCTTTTTAAACTTTATTGAAGAAGTTTCAAATGATAATTTTGTATATGTAGAAGAAGGTGGGCTGTTAATATATCTTGTTCCAATTATCAAAAAGCAATAAATTTTGAAACAGTTAATAATAATGTGAATTGTATAAAAGGAAATTGTGAAAATGCCGAAAAAATATATGAAGAATTTTATAAAAATTATGTAGAAAAATACTTAAAATAGTTGTGGTGCCAAATTGGCACTACTTTTTTTCTTGATTCCGTGATAGGGTGGGATTAGCAGAAAGGAAAGCATTGGAAAGGCCAGAGCTTTTTACAATACGGAGTATAGGGTTGAATATGAAAAAAATGACTTTATGTATAATTATTTTCAACGAAGATATGAAGAGAATAAACTGGATAAATAAAAAAGTGTCTGAAAATAATTTGATTAAATTATATGAACCAGAAGAAAATGATGTGATTTATTCTAAGCTATCTACTATTCTTTATCAGGAAAATGGGAGCATTATTGATTTAAAAGATGCATTAGAAAAGAAAAAAATAACTATCGAGGATTTAACGAATAAATTGGATTTATACTTAACGTCAAATGATGGAGGGTCTTTATACTATGAGTCGAATACTAATTTTGTGGGTGAAAAATTTTATCTTGTAAAATGTAACAGTTCTATAGAAAATGGAGGAATCAAGAGTGTTTTCACTGATACAAATAAAGAAAACATCTTGCATTATTGCGTTATTGAAAATGAAAAAGATGCAAGGAGTTAAATCAAATGAAAAAAGAGTATTCAAAAAATGTAGATATTTTAAAGTCTATAGCCTGTATCTTAGTTATTATTAATCATACAAGTTCTTATCTTTTAATAAACGAAAATTATTTGTCTTTTTATAAAATTGAATTTGTTCTATGTCGTATAGCCGTTCCTATATTTATTATGTGTACAGGTTATCTAATGTGCATGAAAGAATTAAAAGGGAAAGATGTTTTAAAAAAGATTTTAAAAGTATTCATTCCATTATTTCTTTTATCAGGACTTATTTATTTTTTACAACATAAAACCATTGATTTTCTTTTCTTGCAAAGTTTTATAGCAATGCCAATTATTGAACCATATTGGTATATCTATATGTTAGTAGGTTTATATCTCATCATGCCATTTTTAAATTACGTAATCAAAAATACTACATTAAAAGAACATGTATTTCTAATTAGCATAATACTAATTATTCCAGCTTTATTAAATCTTTTTTCTATTCCTTTCTCGGCTTATTGGACCTTAGCAATCCCAACTTACATTATTGGATACTATTTAATGGGAAGCCTTTTTTACAAGATACATGATCAAATAAAATTTGCTAAATTAAGTGGTATTTTGTTCATTATTTTATATATGATTGGAATAATTTTCTATACCAGTGATCATTTAGAGTTGTACAATATAGATAGTCTATTACTAATTAGTATGTCTATTCTTTTTATGAATTTTATCTTAGGGCTTAAAATAAAACACCAACATAAATTTTTAACTTTAATTTCTATAAATTCTCTTTATGTCTATTTATTTCATCCTATTTTACAAAATAAGATATATGAACTTTCCGTTTTTCAAAATGTTATTTCGTTTAATTATGTTGTAGGAATTTTATTCTATCAATTTATTCTATTATTAATTTGTTTGGCTTTAGCATGGCTTTGTAATTACATACTTAAAACAATACCGAATATTATCTTGAAAATGCATCCTGAACATATGGTACAATAGTAAAGAAAGAAGGACTTATGAAAAAGCAAAAGATACTAAAAATTTTATTAATTTTACTCATATTAGGTGGCATCGTATTATTATTTTGCCCCTTTGTAAAGACGCCTAGAGAACCATCAGAGGAAAAGACAGTATTAAAATTAGGCCATGAGATTTCAGGCGAGGTCTTTGAAATAGAATCTCAAAAAAAGGATTTTCCTAAGCTTGATGTTAATTTAACCGAAACTGAATTAAAAAGATATGAGACAACAGAAGAGTTGATAAACTTAGAAAAACTAATTTTTTCTGAGCTTAACATTTCACTTGATGAAAGTTGGAAGTATTATATACACTTTTATGATGAAGAAAAGCAAATGGCCAAATTAATTTTACTTATTATATTGGCAGTGAAATAAAGACAACTAAAACCATAACAATTCTTATCGAGAACAATTCTGTTCATTCTGTTTCATACGCTTATTTAGATAAGAATGTAAATGAATCAAATTTGCTAGAAAAATTAACTCATTTTAAAGCCACAACAATTCAAGAAAAGTATAATCTATCAGCTGGTGAAACTTTCTTAGAAGAAAAAGTGATTTATACGTACAACTATAAAAACGATTCTTTAATTTATACATATAACTTGTTTTTTAAAGATGAAATGCAATTAATAAATAATGATATAGGTTGTGAATATATAATTGAATAAAAATCCTTTCATATAGGCCATAGAAACGAACTTTTATAAAGTTTCTTTTTTCTTGTCAAACGAGTGCTTACTAATTTAATGAACAAAATTGCTTTTTTTAGTTTGTTGTAAAGAAAATAAATTGCTCGTCTTTCAAAGATATGATAAGATAAACATGGAGGAAGTATGGAAAATTTATTAGAAAAAAATATGGCTAGACACAACATTGGTTTAAGTGAATACGCCACGAAAGACAGTGACGCCATCCGTTTAAAAGAAGAAAGTGAAGATCTACGTAGTCCTTTTTTTAGAGACATCGACCGTATTATTTATAGTTATGCTTTTCTTCGTTCCATGGATAAAACGCAAGTATTCCCAGGGCATCTTAACGATCATATTACCAAACGTATGCTTCATGTCCAATACGTCAGCAAAATAGCCCGTACCATCGGCCGAGCACTTGGCTTAAACGAAGATTTAATCGAAGCAGCTAGCCTAGGGCATGATCTAGGTCATGTTCCATTTGGTCATTTTGGAGAATCTGTGTTAAATCAAATTAGTTTAGCTAATAATGAAGGCTATTTTAATCATAATATTGAAAGTGTCCGGATTTTGATGAATTTAGAAAACAAAGGACAAGGCAAAAACATTACCGTTCAAGTATTAGATGCAATCATGTGCCATAACGGTGAACTAGAGATGCAAGAGTATCGACCTATGCCAAAAACAGTAGGAGATTTTTTAGAGCAGTATCAAAAAAGTTATACGGAAAAAGACTTTGTTAAGTCCTTGCGACCAATGACCCTAGAAGGCTGTGTAGTAAGAGTGAGTGACATCATTGCATACTTAGGAAAAGATATTGAAGATGCCTGCATTTTAGGAAAAATAAAAAAAGAAGACATCCCTTTAGAAATTCAAAATGTTCTAGGTGTAAAAACAAGAGAAATTGTTAATACTATAATTGTAGATTTAATTGAAAATAGTTTAGGAAAACCTTATTTAAAATTAAGTGATCAAGTATTTGAAGCGATTAAAGCTTTAAAAAAGTTTAATTATGCGCATATTTATGATCCATCACTAACTGAGAAAGAAAAACAGTCAATAATAAACATGTATCAAAGATTGTTTGAACGCTTTAAAAAAGACATCCTTGAAGAGAATAAATCCTCGAAGATCTATACAAATTTTTTAAATTATAAAGAAAAGGAATATTTAGAAAAGACAAGTACGGAAAGAAAAGTAATTGACTTTTTAGCCGGTATGACGGATGAATATTTCTTAAAATGTTCCAAAGACTAGGAGGGAATTATGAACTATAAAACTTATAAATATGATACGTATAATATTTATACAATCCAAACAGATAAATTTAAAAACTGTTATATCGAACTAAACTTTCGGGAAGATATTCGTGATGTGAACTTAAGTCAAAGAAGTCTTTTGGGAAGCTTAATGATCCATACCTCTAAAAACTATCCAACCAAAAGAGAACTAGCTGTTGCTAAAGAAGACTTATATAATCCTTATATGTCTCAAAATATTACCCGTGTAGGCTATAACCTTTTCTCGTCGTTTTCCCTGGACTTTATCAATCCAAAATATATTTCCGAACAAGATTATCTTGAAAAATGCCTTGCTTTTTATTTTGATATTTTACTAAATCCTAATCAAAAAGAAGGACATTGGGACGAAAAAAGCTTTAATTTAATGAAAGATCAACTTCATTTAGCAATGGATGAATACAAAGAAAGACCAACTTCTTTTGCTATTCAAGAAAGTAAAAAAGAGTTGTTTCCAGATAGTATTTTAGGCAAAAGGCTAGTCGGGGAACACGAACAATTAGAAGAGGTAACACGCGAAAGCGTCTGTGAAGAATACGATAAAATGTTTGCTGAAAGTAAGTGTGATATCCTGATCATAGGAAACTTGAATATGGATGAAGTAATAAAATACATTCAGAAATATTTCTATAAACCATCGATAGTTCAAAAAGAAATTCCTCTAATTATTGAAACACCTCAAAGAAAATGCAAAGAACATCAAGTAGAAGGACCTTATACCCAAACCCAATTGGTCGTTTATTATTCAATTGATGAATTAAGTGATTGGGAAAGAAACTTTGCCTCACAAATTTTCTTTCGTATTCTTGGATCCTCTTCAGGAATGAACGACAAACTAACGGACTACTTACGAGTAAAAAACTCCTTATGCTATTTCTGTGGAAGTTCCGCAGCTTTAAGAGACTCTGTTTATGTCATTTATGTTGGTCTAAACAAAGAAAGTGTTAATGAAGCCCAAAAGTGGATTGATAAAGCCGTTTTAGAAATGGCAAATGGTCAAATAGATGAAGAAATGATCGAAATTCAAAAAAGTAAATTCTTAACCGATCTTCGTCTTAGAGAAGATAGTATCTACGGGTTAATTGATAATTACTATTTCCATGAAATTTCGGGTCGGGCGATGTATGATGAATACATTGCTGAAGTACCTAAAATAACAAAACAAGCTCTTCAAAAAATAGGCAAAAAACTTCATAAAATTTATCAATATGTTTTAAAGGAGGCAGAACATGAAGACAATTGAACTTAAAGGCTTAGATGAAGTTATTTATACAGATACATGTGAAAATGGTTTAAAAATATATATATGGGTAAATAAAAAAGCCAGTTCTTTTAAAGGTGCTTTAGCCTTTGGTTGTGGATCAGAAGACATAAGATTTTCTGTGTCGGATAAAGAATATCAAGTACCCTATGGTACTGCTCATTTCCTAGAACATATTATGTGCAAAGAAGAAGATGGAACATCACTACTTTCACGCTTTCAAGCATTAGGTTCTTTTTCTAATGCTGCAACTTACCCAGATAAAACCGTTTACGAATTTGTTGGCGCGGACAACCTAGAAGCAAATATCAACTTACTTTTAGATGCTATTCAAACAAAAACCTTTAACGAAACTGCCTTTGAAACAGAACGAGGACCGATCATTGAAGAAGCACGAATAGGTAAAGATAATCCAGCAAAAATAGCCTTTTATAAGATGAATGAATGCTTATTTCATAACTATCCAAACCGTACAAGTGGTACCGGAAGCGAAGAAGATATTTCAAAGATTACCCTAGATGATTTAAAATGTTTTTATGATGCTTTTTATATTCCAGCCAATGCCTCAATATGTATAACCGGAAACGTTGAACCTTTAGAAATCATCCGCATCATTAAAGAAAACCAAAAGAAAAAAAACTTTCCCCAAAAACCACTTGCGTACCACCATCAATACAAAGAACCTAAAGACGTTGTAAAAAGGAAAGAAGAAATAGCCCTTAATGTAGAAATACCTAAAGTGTATATTTCTCTAAAAATTCCTAAAACCGTATTTGGCCGTAAGAATATTATCTCAATTCTAGATATGATCATGGTAACTTTACTAGCTAACTTTGGAAATACCTCTTTATTTAAAGAAGAACTTCTAGATAAAAAATTAATTGCCTCTTTAGCAACCCAAATCTATCCAGAACGAAATTTTTTGATTTTGCAAGTTGTAGCTAGAACGAAATATCCTGATGAACTTATTCCTATTTTACAAGAAAAAATAAATCATTTAGAATTAAATGAAAAAGACATAAAAAGAAAAATAAAATCAGAAATTGCTACGATGATTATGAACTATGAAGATGTCGAAAACGTCAACGACTTGATTATCTATTCCTTATATCAATATGGTAAAATTATCGACAACGAAAAAGAAATTTTAGAAAAGATAACCATTTCAAAAATTAAAGAAACGATTAAAGATATCGGTAAATACCCAATGAGTATATTAATTGTCAATCCTAAAAAAGGTATAGAATAGACGAAAACACCTCAAAATGAAGAGGTGTTTTCATCTTTTAAAAGCTCATAGATTTCTTCCTGAGTTCTTGAGCGTTCTCCAAACTGAAAATCAGGTAATATATGCAAATGAACATGTTTAATCATTTGAGAATCTCCATAATTAAAAAGGAGAGTACAAGCCTTTTTATTTAACCGTTCCATCAAAAAAGGAACAAGCTTCTGCGCAATAGCAAACATTTCCTGTAATGTCTCTTTATCAAGCTCAGTATAATCTTTTACATGCTGTTTAGGAATAATAAGTGTATGTCCCTCAGCATCGCTTTGATCAATATCTAAAAAGGCAAGATACTTTTCATCCTCATATAAGATTTTACTATCTATTTCCTTATTCGCAATTTTACAAAACAAACAATCCATAAGCCACATCCTTTCTAAAATGATTGTAACACGATTGCCCGTCTCAAAAAAGCCTTGACAACGTTATTAAGAGTTTGATATGATATTCCCTTATCGCAAAGGAGTAGGGAGTATGCAAAATATATATGGTATTGGAATCAAAGAAGAAAGACGCCCTTATTGTTGGGCATGGCAATCATCATTAGAAGAATTAGATCAATATATTCTAACAAATGGTAAAGAAAAAGTTCTAGCTGCCATTAAAGCTTTTGATCCCAACATTACTGAAAAAGATCCTGAAAAAATAGTTATCGAACAATATCTTAATGGAGATTGGAAAGTATTAAACGATTTTATAATTACCGATTCTTTAGTCCTAACTTTTTCAATGGCTGAATTATTAAGTGCAGTTGGCAGTCAAAAAGTCTTAAATATTCTATTCAATCATTTTGAAAAAAGTTTAAACAAACCTTATATCAGCGAAAACTTCAGAGAAACTATTGTAGCAATGCAAAAAGACAGTCAATCTTTCCTAACGTCTTTTGATAAGTGTTCCTATGAAGAACAAAGAAAAATAAGACAATATGTAAGCAAACGAATCAATCTCCATGACTATATAAAAGTAGAAGAAGAAACTAAAATAGATGAAAAAGAAAAGAATATAGATCAATTAGAAATTTTAAAAGAAGAAGAATATACCTTAAAAAAAGTAGCCTAAGACCTTTTGTGAAAAAAGAGGTCTTTTTGCATATAATGATGTAGGTGATAGCATGCATCTATATAAAACCTTAAAAAGCTTTTTATATGACCAAGACTACTTTGTCGATTTATGGAAAGACTGTCTACACGTCTATGGCATTGTGGACATTGATACCCTAAAAGAACAAAAAATCGTTCTTACTTTAGAAAGATTCAAGTTAGAAATCAACGGTGAAAACTTTCGTGTTTTAAAATTATCAAAAAAAGAGATTCTAATTCAAGGAGAAGTATCAGAAATGAAGGTGTTGCGATGAACACTTTTCTTTGGATAGAATTAGATAAAAAAGTAAAAGAACGCTTTCTTTTAAAATGCTTTAAAATGAGAGTAAATATTTATGAAACCAAAGAAGAAAAAGATTCTATCTGGGTCCGTATTGAAGAAAGTGACTATGCCAAAATAAAAAAATTTTGGTTTATTAAAATCAAAGCCACAAGATTAACTGGCTTCAAAGCCGTAAAAAAGAAAATTTACTTCCATCGTGTTTTTCTTGTGTCTATTCTTTTTGGATGTGTTCTTTTATATCTCTTATCCCATATTATTGTTGAAGTAGAAGTAATTCATTCCAATAAAGCTATCCGTGATAAAGTAACTACAGCCTTAGCAAATCATGGAATCAAAAAAGACACTTTGAAAAAAAGTTATCAAGAACTAGAACAAATTAAAGAAGAAATATTAAATCAATATCCTGAAGATCTAGAATGGATGGAAATTGAAGTAAAAGGAATGAAATACATCGTTCGTATTGAAGAAAGAAAATTAGAAAGTGAGACAGAAGAAAAAGAAGCGTGTAACTTAGTCGCGACAAAAGACGGTATTATTAAAGAACTTGTCTACAGTAAAGGCGTATCTCTAGTGAAAATGAATGATGCCGTTAAAGAAGGCGATATATTAATCAGTGGGACCATTACTAAAGATGAAGAAAATAAAGGATATACTTGTGCTACAGGCAAAGTCTATGCTGAGGTTTGGTATCAAGTAAGTGTAACTGTTCCAAGAGAATATAAAGAAATTACCGAGACAGGTAAAGTAAGGTGGAACCTAAAACTGACCAATAATCAATACGATGACTATATTTTTAAAAGCCGCCTTGCTACCTATCAAGAAGAAAAACGTCACTTATTTACTCTTTTTGGAACGTCACTGTCCTTCATTCGTCAAAAAGAAACCCAAGAAGAAATTAAAAAATATACTGAAGAAGAAGCAATTGCCCTGGGTCTTTCCAAAGCCGAAGAAAAAATCCAACAAACTTTAGAGGCAGAAGAACGTGTTTTAGATAAAAAAGTTTTGAAAAAAGCCGTAAATGATAGTACAATAGAATTGGAAGTCTTTGTAGTCGCATTAGAAAACATTGCCCAAACGAAAGAATTTCAAGTAATAGAGGAGTAATCATTATGGAACTAGAGTTAATAAAAGATGCAATACATGATATATGGCCTATGCTAACAATCTTTTTAGTTGTTATTATTTCTATTCGCATAACTTATATTCATGTCAATCACGAAAAATTTATCTTTTACAAAGAATTTTTAAATTTAGTTTTCGTGGTATATGCCTTACTTTTATTTAACTTGCTTACCAATGCTGAACTAAACACCTCAAGCGGACTTAATCTTGTTCCTTTTACCGAAATAATGCGTTATGAAATAGGTACTCATGGGTTTTACTTTAATGTTATTGGTAACATCTTGCTTTTTGTTCCATTCGGTTACTTTGTTTCTTTATACGTAAAAGCAAATAAAGTAAGTCATATCTTCTTTATTAGTATTATTACAAGTCTAACTGTAGAATTTGTTCAACATCACATTGGTAGAAGCTTTGATGTTGATGATATCTTATTAAATGTTGTTGGAGCTATTATAGGTTTTCTTCTTTATATCGGTTTCACTGCCATCAAAAAACATTTACCACGCTTCTTCCAAAGCGATTTATTTTACAATGTCATTTGTCTTATCCTATTTGCCTTAGCTATTTTATATTATTTAAATATCATGGGCATTAAATTAGGCTAATTTAGATGATTTAAAACATTGCACATTACCCCAATAGAAATGGAGGAACAGATTATGGAAAATAAATTTAATTTAACAAGAGAACAAAATATATTTATTGCGAAAAGAAATATAGTAGATTATATATGGAAAAGCGCCAATTTAGAAGGAATTGGTGTAACATATCCTGAAACACAAGCTATATATGATGGTGGTGTTGTTAATGGATTAACTGTTGATAAAATTATTACTATAAATAATTTAAAATATGCTTGGCAATTTATATTAGAAAACAAAGATATTGATTATGATTTTAAAGCGTTATCTCATATACATAAATTAACTTGTGATAAATTAGTATTAGATCAAGATTTAGGAAGATTAAGAACGACACCTGTAAATATTGGTGGAACGACTTGGAAACCTCAAATTCCAATTGAAAGTCAAATAAAGGAAGAATTAGAAGAATTACTTAATCAACCGGAAAAAACGAAGACGGAAATAGCAATAGAGATTATGTTATGGATCATGAGAAGACAAATGTTTATTGATGGTAATAAAAGAGTTGGAATGTTATTTGCTAATAAAATAATGATAGATAATGGTTGTGGAATTATTACTATTTCTCAAAATAATCAACCTACATTCTTTGAAAAATTGATTGAATTCTATGAATCAGGGGATAATGCTGATTTAAAAGAGTGGATTTATGAAACAAGTATTGATGGAATTGATTTAAATAACAATTGATAAATATAGTGAGGGGGGGGGTATAATATGAATTACTACGAAATTAATGATAATTATGGATACCATGATTACGCTTATTTAAATGAAGTAATCGAAACTACTTTAGCTAACGAGAAAGTATGCAATACTATCTGCTCGATTATCTTTGTAGACAACGAAGAAATACAAAGGATTAATCGTGAAGCAAGAGGCATAGACCGTGTTACCGATGTCATCAGTTTTGCTCTAGAAGATGGAGAAGAGACTCATGACGAATTAAGAGTCCTAGGAGATATCTATATATCTATTCCAAAAATGCAAGAACAAGCTAAAGAATATGGTCATAGTGAAAAAAGAGAACTATCTTTTCTAGTCGTTCACGGGCTATTACATCTTTTAGGTTATGATCACACCAAAAGTAAAGAAGAAGAAAAAATTATGTTTGGATTACAAGATAAAATATTAAATCAATTAAACATTACAAGATAAAGGAGGGAAAAACATGAAAAGTGGATTTATAAGCATCATTGGCCGACCAAATGTCGGTAAAAGCACTCTTTTAAATGCAATTCTAAACTTTAAAGTAGCTATCATCTCTGATAAAGCAGGGACAACTAGAAATATCATTCAAGGAATTTACAACGAAGAAGATACCCAAATTATTTTTTTAGATACCCCAGGAATTTCCAAACCTAAAAATAAACTTGGCAAAATCTTAAATAAAGAAAGTTATGCTTTAACTAAAGATGTCGATGCCATTTTATTTGTCGTTGATGCTAAAGAAGGAATGGGCAAGGGTGATAAATATATTTTAGAAACATTAAAGAAAAGCGATTGTCCAGTTTTACTTGTCCTAAATAAAATAGACAAATTAAATCGCGAAGAACTGATGTATCGCATCGTCGAGTATAAAGATGCTTTTCCTTTTGCCGAGATTGTTCCCGTAAGTGCCTTACAACAAGATAACATCGAAAGACTAATTGAAGTCATCAAAAAATATCTAACTGGTAATGTGCGTTATTTTGATGAAGATATTGTGACAAGTAGTCCCATGTCTTTCATGGCAAGCGAACTCGTTCGTGAAAAACTTTTAAACGTTACCATTGAAGAAGTTCCTCACTCACTAACCTGTGTAACAACTAAATATGAAGAAAAGTCTTCAATTGTCAATATCAGTGTAGATATTATCGTCGATCGTGAATCCATAAAAAAGATTGTTATTGGCAAAAATGGTGAACGTCTCAAAATGGTTGGTATTGAAACACGTAAAGAATTAGAACGATTATTAGAAAAAAAAGTTTATCTAGAACTTTATGTCAAAACAATAAAGAATTGGAAAGAAAAACAAGTATATTTAAAAGAATTAGGCTTTAATGAATTAAATTTAAAATAAAATGAATAAAAAAGAAAAAATCCACCCAAGATAAAAACAGAAAGGGTTGGAGAAAATGACAAAAAAAGAAGCATGGAAAAAATTTAAAGAAACAGGAGAAATAAAATATTATTTAAAATATAAAGGAAAAGATGTGGAAGTATGATAACAAAAGTGACGGGTATAGTTGTAAGTACAGTAGCATATGGCGATACGTCACTAATTCTAAATATTTTAACAAAAGAATATGGGCTAATAGGTGTGATGGCTAAAGGAGCAAAGTCTATGAAAAGTAGACTGCGGGCCTTTACAGAAAAATTCACCTATGGCTCTTTTTACATTTATTACAAAGAAAATAAATTATCCACCTTAAAAGATGTTGATGTCATAAATCCGTTTAAAGCCATTCATCAAGATATCTTTTTAATTGGTTACTTGAACTACGCAACCGATTTAGTAACCCAAGTCTATAAACAAAGTGAACAAAGCTATCTGTTTGATCTTCTAATTGACACATTAACAAAAATAGACGAAGGTCTAGATCCCCAGGTTTTAATTAATATCTTAGAAGTAAAATGTTTGCCATTTTTAGGTGTAGGCCTTTCTTTTGATACTTGTGCGAGATGTGGGACACCCAAAAAGATTGTTACTATTGATGGTGATGCTGGTGGTTTAATTTGTCAAAACTGTTATCAAAACGAACCAATAGTATCAATAAAATCTATTAAACTTTTAAGAAGTTACAATTACATAGACATAAAAAGCATTACCAAATTAGATATCAAAGAAGAAAACAAAAAAGAAATTGATCATTTTCTAAATACTTATTATAGTCGTTATACTGGATTATATTTAAAAAGCAAAGATTTTATAACCAAATTAAAAGACTCTATTTCTGAGAAATAAGGTCTTTTTTCTTTTCTTGTATAAAAGGAAAGTAATACAATAAGTGCGACCGTGTAGGTCAAATATTTTAGTAGGTGGAAATCCTACCTAGAA
>CALVQE010000034.1 GCA_944355355.1 uncultured Bacilli bacterium | reverse complement strand
AGGGGCATTATACCCTTTTTTTATATAATTATTTAAAAACTTGTTTTTTATTTATGTATTTAGAATGCAATAGCATAGGTGCATACAGGTGCACAACATAAAAATATCAAATGCTTGACAAAACAAAGCTAGTTGAAGCCTGACTTAAAAGGATGGTTTGAAAAAATAAACTGCAAAACTCGGGAGGTAGCGACTTGTCATCGTTATCTTTTTTTATGCTTTAAAGAAAAAGGAATATTGCGAAAAATGAAGAAGTTTTATTGAAATAAAGAATTTGATATGTTACAATTAACAGTGTAAACGGTGAGGTGGAATTGTCTATGGACAAAATAAAAAAGGGAATGGCTGTGTTGACATCATTTTTGCTTTTTATAACCAATGTTAGAGCAGCATGTGACTACGAAACTCAAGTGAATTTGAGGGCACAAGCTTTAAACGTAAATGCAACCTATGAAATCAATCAACGCGTCTACAGTGTAGCAACTGACGAGCTCGTTGATATGAGACCTGAAGATATTCCGGATCTAGGGCAAGATACAGAATATTATACAGTAGATTATGTAGTAGTGGATGTTATGAATATTACAGAAGACATATATGTAATAATTGAGGATGAAACAGGAACAGATATTGAAAGAATAGTCCATTACAGCGACACAGACGAAGGAACGTATCGTTTCGAAGTTCCAGACACAGAAAGAATTAGACCTTACAAAATAACGATATATTCTGATCATGATGATTGTTTAGACGAAGAAATCTATAATACAACAATAACAACGCCAAAGTTTAATGAGTACTCTTATATGATTGCGTGCAATGATGAAGAGTTGAAAAATGAGTACTATTGTCAAGAATACACGACTGTGGACTTTACAATTTCAGAAGGGCAAATTTCAGATATATATTATAATAAAATGAATGAAGTAGAAAGTACCCTAGACGATAATAATCAAAATGATTTTTGGGAACAATATGGTGTTTATATTATAGTAGGTAGTATTTTAATAATAGGGGTTGTGACTACTGCGATCTTAATAAAAAGAAAAAGGAGCAGAGTAATATGAAAAAGAAAAGTGTTTTGATAAGTGGTTTATTAGTTTTATTAGGAATAGTTAGTCTACCTATTAAAACAAATGCTGCAACAATGGATTCAATTTATACTTGTGGTGATGAAATTTACTACGTAGATAAAATAGGCGCATCAGATGAAAGTGGCATAGGCTATTATACGATGAACTATTATGATACGACAAATGCAGATGGCAGTTCAGCCGGAAAAACATACTGTATCAACCCAGGAATGTATGCACCAACAAAATATGGCTTGCGGACATATAGATGTAGTCGTGTCATTAATCCGACTGAAACGAATAAAGATGATAAAGACGGTGAACCACCTTATTACCAGTCTTTAGACGTTGCATTAACCAAGGCATATCAATTATTGTATGAACAAGGACTTATAGGTACAAGTGCTAGAGAACGGTACATCGGAGAATTAGTCTTTAGATGGTTATATACAAACTATGGCGGCGTCTACCAACCAACTTTAGGAAACTTTGGACGTAATGAATTGAATAAATTCCTTCATCAAACTGGCGGTCAAGTTGAGACTAAATGGTACGAAGGAAATGACAACGTTCAAACTGCAATCCGCATTATGGAAGAGGCAGTCTCTGTCGGCAACTTAATTTTTGGAGGCTCAATGACATACGATCAACTTGTTGAACAAGGATACCTTTGGGGAGATCAATGGACATTTAATACCCAGATAGATTCTAGTGCATCAAATCCGTCTAACAATCAAACCTATATGACAGTCAATGTTAAAGCGACAGGCAGTGCACCCCAAGTGACTTATTGGAATGACTGGAGCGTTAGTTGTAAAAATGGATACACATGTAGCATCACAAATATTCAAATTGTATCAAATACTGAAGCAAACTTCACTGTATTAATTAACACCTCTAGTGGAAATACAGCCGACTATGGTATGACGTTTACCAGTTCATATTATGACCCAAGAGATGGTACGGCAAACATGATGGAACTATCTCCAACAACGAAAACAAATCAAATTCAAAAGATGTTTGTTATAGCACCTGGAGCTCAAACCATTGCTCCAAGTAATCCAGGTAGCTCAAATCCTTCTAACCCAAGTAGTGGAGGAAATAATGGTGGCGGAGGAGGAGGCCATGAACACGAAGTCGTTAGTAAATCTTCTTGCTACTGTGATGAAACCACAGGTATTTACCACTACACAGCCACCGAAACTGTAATAGACAATGGTAATTCTACGAGTAGTATTGTAACTGAGACGTGTGATACAAACACTCAAGATTGTACAAGCTTTGTACAAGAACATGGAAGTTGTCCAGGTACATGTACAAAGAAAAAAACGTGTGTAGTTGAAGACGATAAATATTATTGTACTGATGGTAATGAATGTACAGAAGAAGAATATAAAGACCAATGTACACATCACTGTGAAGAATCAAGTGAAAGTAGTACCGGTTTCTTCTGTAAAGAATCTTCTCCAGGAGCAGGTGATGGTCAACCTTGTAGTGAACAAGAGTACAGATATCAATGTTTAGGAGAAGTAAACTGTTATCCTACAATAGATCTACCATCTTCATGTAATGATTTAAGTAACAATATTGAAGGAATTACAAATGGAACAGTAAGTGATATTAACGAAGTAGCTTCTACTTGTAATCCAAGTGTAAATCAAATTAAAAAGTGTGTTCTAGGTGGCACAGACCTTACCGGTGAATCTTTTGAGGCAACGAATGAATTAAGTGACAATCCGTATTGTAAAGTATACTGTAAAGAAAAATATGATTTTGTATTACCAACCGCTCAAATCACTCAAAGTGGTGGATACTTTACATTAAGTACAACCGTTACAGGACAACGTGATTGTTATACTGCCAGTGCCGATAATCCAACCGAGCCAATTGATTCAGAAAAGTTCCAACAAGATTTAGTGGCTGCAGAACGAGCCGTTATCGATGCATGGAATAATTACAATCATTGGAAAGAAGGAACTAAGTCAGAACATATGTGGACTACCACAGAAAGCGATTCGGATGATGGTTGTATTACCTCTCATCGAGAATGCGAGACAGTATACGATGAAGAAGGAAATAGCCACACAGACTGTGATACCTTTTGTGATTTGTGGTGCGATGAATCTGGAGAATGGACAATTGTTCATCATGAATGGGACTATGTAGTTTATAATTATGATGGTTCAACCAGTACTCGTCATCAATCTGAAATAACAGATGGTGGTGGAAGTTGCTGGACTTGTGGATGTACGGGTTCTGAAGGAAACGGTGAATCTCAAATTCCGGTATTCCAACAACGTGCTGATCAAGCAAGAAATGAATTAAAAGACGCAATTACAAAATTAAATAATATTATTTCTCAATACAATAGTTGTTCTGGAGCTGTATCAAACACTTCAAATACTAATATATCAGGAGTTAGCTCTGCAGTATCAACTGATAATTCAAGCTGGGTTAATGATATGATTTTTGAACCACAAGTTGATTTCTGGTACGATCAAGACTATATGAATCAAGGTTTCAATGGTACCTTTGTCGAAGACAGTCGTGAAGCAGAAATAAGTGAAAATACTTATTGCTCAGGGGATGTAGATGACCAATACAATTGTACATCAGGTAAAACTTCATCTGTAGCTACGACGACTCAAGCAATTTTAACCTGTGATGACAGTGGATGCTCATGGAAGAATTTCAATATTAGTACAGCAAAATGGGTTCAAAAAACCAAGATTAACGAAGGAACTTATATTTCAGGCAATGAATTTTCTACCTATACGCAATATGGTACAATAAAATTAGGTTATGCTGGATGCAATGGACGCGATTGTTTACTGACTGACTTGCCAGAAGGATCACTTCCAATTTCCTTAATTACAGAAACTGGCGTATTTCCATTCACATTTACCTTTAGTCATATTGGCCAATCAAATTCTGGCAACAGTACCGGTAGATTAATAGGTAGCACGAACAGCGTTATAATAAAGTATCAAGATTTACCTGCATCAATGAAATGTAGTGGCGATGTAGATGCATCTGTGGATGGTGGTTACGTATGTCATTATTTAAATAACTGTACCGGTGATGACTGTGATTTCATTTGCGAAGATGATGATGACTGTACTTTTACGGTTTGCGATGAGGGTGAATGTATCATAACGTGTGAAAATTGTATCTTTGATGGTGGCAAAGCTGTATATAGCTATCGAACCGTTACGTTAAACGACTTATTCCCAAATGGCTCAAGTGGACGTTCTTATAACTGGAACAGCGCTAAAGGAAGAGCAACAATAGAAGCTATCGAAGCAGATGGTGATGAAATTTATCAAACTCCACAATATTCTTATACATTATCACCTACAAACATGCGTAATATTCGTGAATACAATGATTTAGCTGGTTCATTTACAAATAGTAATATTCCAGAAGAATATGCTTCAAGAGTAGGTAACAGTAATGCGATTTACTGTGAACACTATGAATTTAATGGTTTGAATTACAATATCAATTGTCGCAGTAGTTTCTTAGACTTAATTGATGAAAGTGGTAGAACATTTGCTACAGATGTTACAAGAGTTACTCAGGATGATGATGCTTTTGAATTGTTTGACCAAAGCAGGTGTTCAACAGGAACATATGGTTCAGGAGACTGTGAATATGTTGGACCATCATGGAGATTGAAAGGAAGTAGTAACGAATGAGAGAATCATATTGGGGATATTGGATTATTCTATTAGGTGTATTTGTAATCTTAATTATGATGTTAATTTCAAATGTTACCACAACTCAAACACAAGATTATTACATCATTAAAGAAGTAACAGAGCAGTCTTTAGTTGATGCCGTAGACTTAGGATATTATCGTACTAGTGGCGAAATTAAAATTAATGCTGATAAATTTGTTGAAAGCTTCTTAAGAAGATTTTCAGAAAATGTTGCTTTAAGCACATATCAAATTGACTTTTATGGGATTTACGAATCCCCTCCAAAAGTCAGTGTAAAAGTGACAACAAAAAGTCAGACCTATAATATCGGAGCAAGTTCTAGCTCATTTGATATTGTAGACCGTATTGATGCCATTTTAGAGTTAGATGGTGTAGCAACCGGTGAATAGGAGGAATGAAAATGGGGAATTTACTTGTTAAAATAAAAAGATTTATAAGTAATAAAAATACAGTTACTATATTGTGTGTATTAGCAGGTATTTTAGTTATTTACGTTGGTTATAATTGGAGAGTGTCTGTAGCAACAAGCCCTCAAAGTGTTCCTTATGCTAATAAAACTTTGGTAAGTGGCACTGTTATAACTCAAGACGATATTAGTTACGTAGAAATATCAAAAAGTGTTTTAGATAAGACCAAAAATATAATCACCAATGCAAACTTAATTGTAGGACAAGCTGTAGCTTATGGAGACACCATACAAGCCAACAGCTTTTTCTTCGAAGGTGATGTAAAAGACCCAGCAGATAATAGCTATTATCCATTAGCTAGTATGGAAGATGATCAAGAAGCACAAACTTTAGAAGTTGATATTCATACAACTTTCGGAAATGCAATCTACCCAGGCAACTATATCGATTTATGGTTTAAAGATGTAAATGAAGAAGATAAACTGATTTATGGCGAATTAATTGAAAGTATTAAGGTTTTAGATGTTACTGATGAAGATGGTCGCAGTGTTTTTGAAACAGGTGCTGAAAGCAGAGAACCAAGATCAATAACTTTTGCCGTAGATAGAGATCTAAGATTATTGATCTATGCAGCACGGGAAATTGGCGAATTAGTTCCTGTACCGCGAAATAAAAGCTATTCAGAAAATCCAAGTGAAACAAGGATATCAAGCACATATTTACAAAATTACATTCTATCACAAGTTTCAGTAGTTCCATATGAAGACACACCATCAAATGGCACAGGAACGGAGGGAAATAATGAATAGTTTTGCTGTAAAAACGAAAAGATTTTTAGGAAATAAAAAAACAGTAACCATTTTATGTGTTATTGCAGGTATTATTGTTTTATTTGTTGGTTATAACTGGCGTCTTAATGAAGCGATCGATCCAATCCGTGTTCCTTATGCTAAAAATAAACTAGAAGCAAGACATGTAATTACAGAAGACGATATTGGTTACATTGAAATCAATAGTAGTGTCTTTAAAAAAGGAACAAATATTGTACGAGATATTAATCAATTAATTGGTAAAGAAGTTACATATGGTAACGTTATTCAAGAAGGTAGTTTGTTCTATACAGAAGATGTGACAGATCCAACATTATCTCCAGATTATGTTTTAAGTGACATTGAAGATGGATATACAGCATTTTCACTTTCTGTTGACCAATTTACGACATACAATAATTACATTACCATCGGAAGTTATATTGATTTATGGTATGTGGGAGAAGATGATTATGATAAAATCATCTACACAAGATTTGTTGAAAGCATTCGTGTTTTAGATGTTCGTGATAGTAAAGGAGTTTCTTTAAATAATTCAACTAGTGAAGCACCAGCTGAGCTACTTTTTGCTGTTCCAGATGAATTATATTCACTTTTAGTGAGAGCAACAGAGCTAGGCAATTTAGAGCCTGCTCCAAAAGGTGCAAGTTATACAGCTAATCCTGGAGAAACGAGTGTTTCAAGTGAATATGTTAGAAGATATATTGAAGAAAAATCTGCTACAATTCCAGATGAATCAACATCAACTAATACGACTACTAATACTCAAACAGGAACAGGAGAATAGGTGATAATATGAATGATGCTGTGTTTTCACAATTGGATTTTGGACCATTAACTGAGTTCTTAAAAGATGATAATATCACCGATATCTCTTATACAAATGGCGGTCAAATATGGGTAAAGTCGTTAGATAAGGGTGTTTACTCTGTTGACCGTCCTGAAATTAATAATGCATTAATGGAAAAACTTGCTTTCCAATGCGCCAATGTTATGGGAAAAACCTTTAATATGGCCCATCCTATGCTCGATGCCGAAAGTGCTGAATTACGTTTGAATTTTATTCATGAATCCATTGCTACTAATGGTATTGCGTGTGTTATTCGTAAAACACCAGCTAAAATTCGTTTAAATAAAGAAAAGTTATTAAATGAAAAATATGTTACTGAGTCTGTTCATGATTTTTTGATGAAATGTGTTGAGGGACACGCAAATATCATTGTCAGTGGCGAAACTGGTTCTGGTAAAACTGAGTTAGTTAAGTATTTAGCTAGCCATATAAAGGAAAATGAGAAAATCATTACCATAGAAGATACACTAGAACTTCACTTAGACCGGATATTTCCACATCGTGATATTGTGGCTTTAAAGACAAACAATATTGCGAGTTATTCAGATATCCTAGTGGCCTGTATGAGACAAAACCCAATATGGATTTTGTTATCTGAGGTTCGTTCAGCTGAAGCCGTTATGGCAGTCCGTAACTCTATTTCATCTGGACACCATATTTTATCGACCATTCACTCAGATAAGGCCAGTTTAATTCCAATGCGTATGTTTGCCTTAATCGAAAGTAACATTGATGTAGAACAATTTGTCACAACAATTCATCGATATGTGCAAATAGGTATTTACGTTAAAGGGTATATGAGTAAAGAATTAGGAAGATTTCAACGTGAAATTTTAGAGGTTTGTGAGTTTTATGTTGATGATAATAATAAACCACAGGTAAATATTATTTACAAGAAAACCTTAACAGGGGAAATTACAATGAACAATCCTACTAAATATCTAAGAGATTATTTAGGTATTGGAGGAGTTGTTTTACCTGAAGACATCTTTGCTTTAGATGAGCAAAATAGTGCTAAAGAAGTCGAAACATTATAAAGAAAGTAGGGGTTAACATGATAGAATTAATAATATTAATTGGACTAGCCATATTTGCACTATCATATTACTACAATAATGGTGAAAATGTGTACAAATTTTTTGTGACGCAAGTTTCGAATGCGTATGAGAAATATGCCCCATACAGCTTTAAAGAAGTTAGAGCAAAGACAAAAGAACTAGGACAAGAATATACACCAAGACAATATCTAACTCAAATTGTTATATTTGCTGGTGTAGCTGGTGGTATTAGCTATTTATACTTTTACAATTTAATTATTGCCGTTATATATGCTTGTATTGCTGTTGCCTTTATTCCATATTTGGCTTATTTAAGATGTCAAAAAGTATATAGTGAATTTATTTTTGAACAAATTCAAATTTATTGTACCAACGTTATCATGGAATTTAATACAACACAAAGTTTTGTTAAATCCTTAGAGGGTGTAAGAGATTCAGGAATCTTAGAAGATCCCGTTTTACAAGACGTAAAAACAATGATTGATATGTCTTATCAAAATGGTACGATTGATGAATCTATTGTTTTCTTTAATCAAAAATACCCATATTATATGGTAAAAAATATGAATCAATTGTTTTTGCAAATTACCAAAGAAGGTGCCAAAGACTCTGGTCAGGCTCTAGAAAATATGAGTATGGATATCGATACCCTTGTTGAAGGAGTATATCGTGACCAAATTGATCGAAAAGAATTTCATCGCCGATTTGTTACCTTTGGTTTAGCCTTATTCTTACTTGTTATGGCCATGCAATTTCTATTAGGAACAGACTCATACTTAGAATTAATTAGTAATATTTATGTTCAAGTAATCCTACATGCCATAATTATTATCAATTGTTATTTCCTAATAACAGGTGAGAAATTCTATTATGAAGATGTGGGGGTGGAATAATGTATATCGAGGTTTTCATTCTTGCAGCGCTACTATTATTTGGTATGAATTATACAGGAAAGATCAGTGCTAATCGCTTTGTTGCCGACAATGAAGTTTACTTCAGAAAATTAAAAGAAAGTGACTGGGATTTCTATGTAAAAGCCAGATATGGGGATCAAGCTAACTCTGACTTCTTATTTAATAATCGTATAAAAAAAGGATTATTAGCGATTGTCATAATGCTATGTTTCTTTATTTCAAATTTAACGTACGTTACTGTTTTATTTTCTATACTAGGTGGATATTTAGTTTTTCGGATGGATTACTCATCATTGAAAAAGTATTATAAAAGACATTTGACCGAAATAGATTCCATGCTTCCACATTATCTAAAAAGTTTGGAAATCTTAATTCAACACTATACTGTACCAGTTGCTTTAGGTAAAAGTATTGATGATGCACCATCAATATTCAAAGAAGGACTACAAGAATTAATTAACCAAATTAATGCTGGTGATGATACGATTAATCCATATATGGATTTTGCTAAAACTTATCCGGTTCGTGACTCTATGCGAATGATGCGTCTTTTGTACCGTCTATCCCTAGGTCGTCAGGAACACAAACAAGAACAATTATTAACCTTTTCCAAAACCATTTCCAATTTACAGCAAAAAGCCCGCGAATTAAAATATAAAAATCGTTTGGAAAAAATGGAAGGTAAAACAATGAAAATGTTAATTACAACTGGTCTTGGAGTAATGGTTTTACTAGTTTTTGCCGTATTACAGTTAATGAATATGTAAAATTAATTGATATTTTAGAAAAAAACAGTTATAATAAAAAAGAGTAGGAGGTATAGAATAAATGAAAGAAGCAACAGGTGAATTAAATATGACCGTAGTTACTGTTGTAGCTATTGCGGCAGTGGCAGCATTCTTCTATGCATTTGTATGGCCTGGAATTAAGGCAAGTATTGAAAGAAATACATACTGTGCAACTGCAACTTGTAATGCTGATCGAACAAACTGTAGTTATTATGATGATGAAGGAAATCTTAAAGATGGTTTAGATTGCTCTAACTATGATACTACAAATAGTTCAGATTAAGTAATTGTATAGGAGGAAAATATGAAAGAAGCGACTGGTGAATTAAATGCTACTGTTATTGTTGTAATTATCGTGGCACTGCTGGTGGCTTTTTTCTATTTCACCATCTGGCCAACCATTAATAATAACATGAATGCAACAACTGCATGTAATAAAGCCATTTGCCCAATTGAAAATCGTAGTGCAGACGGCAAAACAGTCGAATGTTATCTTTACGAAAATGGGCAAAAATCAGACACATTCACATGCGCATGGAAGGGGTAATTAAATGAGAGAAGCCATAGGTGGAACATGGTTGTTCCAAATTGTAATAATCTTTATTTTGTTATTTACTGGTTTTATGTGCTTATCCATCAACCGTTCTAAAGCATTCAATGTAAAAAATCAGATTATTCAAACCATTCAAAGTTATAATGGTATCAATTTAAATCAAAATTATGAAGATGGAGATGAAGGACCTCTTGCTGATATAGTAAGTTACATTACAGCAAACTCCTACCGTACAACAGGAGAAATTCCAACTGATCACGATAATTACGTTTGCTATTCTCGTGATGGAAGACAAGTAAATTCTAATCCTGTTTTCTGTATTGCAAGAGTAAATGCCGTTCAAGATGCACAGAGTTCATCGTCTTACGACGAACTACCAAACATGTATTATTATCATGTTGTTGTGTTCTATCAATTAGATCTTCCAGTTTTTCACGAACTTTTTAATTTTAAAGTGGTTGGTGATACCAAAATATTATATGGAGATGTGTTATCATGAGACAGTCAATAGGAAGCACATGGATAATGCAATTAGTCATTATTTTCACTTTGATTTTTGTAGCATTTATCTCATTAACAATTAATTATACAAGAGCTTTTAAAACTAAAAATGAATTAGTTAGTATGATTGAAAAATATGAAGGGATAGGATTAGGCGAAGAAACCGGGGCAATAACCATAATAAACAATTATTTATCTTATAATAATTATTCCGTTCAAGGAAAGTGTGAAGAAAATGAATATGGGGCGACAAGCATAACAAGTATTGCTTTAGAACCAGCTGCAAACAATAAAAAATATTATTATTGTGTACGAAAAGAAAGTACTGCAACCTCAGCCATGCCAAATCGTGCAAGATATCGAATTCGCATCTTTTTCCACTTTAGTTTACCAATTATCGGAGATTTATTTACTTTCTCTGTGGAAGGAACAACAATTGATATTTCTCATGCTTTAAACGATATACAAAGTACATAGAAAAGGGGTATAAAGAATGAATGTCAAAATTACCAATAAGTATTCAGCTCTTTTAGCTAATTTAGACATCGATTTTATTAAAAGTGTAGAAGGAGTATTTACACCAGAAGAAATTATCATGCAATTTAATAATTTCTTTTACAATAAAATGATTCTAGATATCACAGCAATAAAAGACTATCAAGACATTACAAAAATTCAAGAATTGTCTGTAAATATGGATATGAGTAAAGTTATTCTTCTATTAGATGATTCAGAAACTGTAAATAGTCCAAGATATCTATCACAATTAGTATCAATGGGAATTTATAACTTTACGAGAAATGTTGATGCAATTAAATTTTTAATTGATAATCCTAATAGTTACAAAGACGTGGCTCAATACCATCAGCTAAATAATATGATGAGCTATCAAAATCCTGAAGATACTGGTGGAAGTGGTGTTGCTGTTTCCGTAGGCGCTCCTTTAATTGATCGTCCTGAATTGAGAGTTATTGGAATTAAAAATGTGACGGATCATGCTGGAAGCACCACATTAACGTACTTATTAAAAAAGCAATTAGAAAAAAAATACAAAGTGGTTGCTGTTGAAGTAGATGAAAACGACTTTATGTATTTAAATGATAAAAACCTTAAACATACAAACAATGCTGAATTACCAAGCTTTATTGCTACCCATCGTGAAGCTGATGTTATTCTAGTAGATTTAAATCGCCAAGGCTCAGTAAAAAACTGTACAGAAGTATTGTATTTAATCGAACCAGGATTGATCAAATTAAATAAATTGATTCGCAAAGATCGTCAAGCCTTCGAAAAATTAAAAGGAGAAAAAATCATTTTAAATCGTAGTGTTTTAAATAACAGTGATGTAGCCGATTTTGAATATGAATCACGTAGTAAAGTATATTATAATATTCCATATCTAGATGATAAACTAGATGAACATCGTGTTTTAGAAGATTTATTAATAAAAATGGGCTTTACTAGATTAGACACCAACAATAGCGAAAAAGGTGGTAAATTATTTAGCATTTTTAAATAGTAATGAACGTAGTTTAAACGCAGTAAAAATTGTAGTATCCGCTTTAAAAAAGCGGTTTTTGTTATTCTATAAGAAAGGACGAATTTTATATGCGTAAACTCTATGAAAAATATTTAAAATTAAAAATGGAAGATAATAATAAGCTCTATCTATTTTGCTGTGGTAATTTTTACATTTTTTTAGAAGAAGATGCCACGAAAATGAGTGAAATTTTTGCTTGGAAAAAAACTCCTTTTGCTAAAGGTGTAGAAAAATGTGGCTTTCCCAAAAATAGTTTAGAGAAATACTTAAATCGCTTTAAAGATTATCAACTATCTGTCGAAGTGATTGAAGAAAAGGAAGAAAAACGAGAGAAAAATTATGAAAAAGAGATCATCGAAACGTTAAAAAGTTTAAAAATATATAAAATGACTCCAATGGAAGCCTTAAATACCTTAGAACAATTTCAAAAAAAAATACACAGTGAGGAATCATTGTAAAAAATAAATTGCTTTGAGATAAAAAAAGTGAGCTTTTTACTTACTTTGCTCACGCATTAAATCACTTAATACTTTTTGGGATAATCCTGTTACTCTTTGAATTAGAGTTAGGGGTAACCCTTCTATTAATAACTTTTTAGCTATAGCCAGTTTGCTTTCTTTTTGGCCCTCAGCCATTCCAGATTTCTTGCCTTCAGCTAGACCATTCTGATAAGCCTCACTTTGTTCCATGCGATCTTTATCATAATATAAGTAATCATTAACGCATCCCATTAAACTGGTTACTTCTCTTTGCATACTCAGCATAATTTCATCTCCTTCATATAGTTTACTCAATATTTC
>CALVQE010000033.1 GCA_944355355.1 uncultured Bacilli bacterium | reverse complement strand
ATATAAATAGACTTTTGACAAAATTATATAAATATGATATTATGAATATGTCAAGGAAACTTGCATAAAATAAAAAAAGGGAACATTCAGTTTTTCCGAGTTGAATGTCTCCCCAATAAATTGCCTTATGGCACTTATTCAGCGACACTTATTCAAGCGAATGAGTGTCATTTTTTAATTACTACTATCATAATGATAAGGAGAAATAAAATGATAGCAATGAGCTTAAGAACTTTTATAATAAAAGTCTTAGTTTTCATCTTTATCAAACCTCCTCTCTATAAAGATTAGAGGTAGACACTCAACAACTGATATTCCCTAGAAAAAGTATACTATTAAATACATTTGAAAACAAGCGAACAGCTATATATTTATTAAAAATATTTTATAGCAAAATTTGTTATATTAGTGTTGGATTATTGTTCACTATTTACTCATGAAATTCAAGATGTGTTATAAGTGCCCAAAACGTCTTTTTTGCTCGTCATAGACTATTGTAGAAAGGAATGACGGGAATGTTAAAGAATAAAATGAATGAACGCGACGAAGTTTCTATGAATTATACTGGTATGAGTGCTGAGTATTCTAATACGGCAGCTGGAGGTTGTGGTTGTAATATGATGCCTTCTTGTCCACCTAGTTGTGGATGTACTTGTCCGCCAGTTTGTGAGTGTCCTCAAAATCAAGTGTGTCATAGAGTTATTAATTATGAAGTTCCTCATATTATGCCATTTCATACGACGGTTGTAAATCATCATGTTTATAATCACACCTATACACCAGTATATAGTTATTCGGAAGTTGATGAAGTGGAGCAAGTATACGGAAATCGTTGTTGTAGATAAAAGTCTTTATGGCTTTTTTCTTTTTTTTGTGTTATTCTATTTATAGAATAGGTGAGAGGGTATGAAAAAAAGTTTTATTGTTCTAGGAATTTTTTTTTGTTTAACAATGTTTGGAATTGTTTTTTTAGTATTTCGTGTTTCAGCTGAGACGACTATTTCGGATGCGACAACGTGTACTGGTTTAGAGGAGCATGAGGATGGGACGGTTACAAGAACTTGTACGTTGAAGCTTAATGTTTCTGGAGGTACTATTCGTTATAATGTGTTTGATTATGAAGTAACATTGAATAATATGAAGGTGCAAAGTATTACACCAATGGAAAATTGGTATATTAAAGAGGAAGATGCAGGAGGTTTTTCTTTGGAGACTTCGCTTACTTCTTTGACTGGTGAAGTTAGTTTGGGTGTTGTTGTTTTTGAAAAGATTGAAGCAACTGAAAATTGTAATGCAACGTATCGTCTTTCTTATGCTTTTGAAGATCGTTCTTGTACAATTTTTCAAGGGAACTATTACGATCCTAGTGGAGAGATTACGACGGAGTTAAATTATCGAAAGTATTGTGAAAAACCAGCTTGTACTGATTATGGTGATGGTGATTATTCTGGCCCAACTGGTGAGCTTATTAGTGAGTTAGAGTATCGTAAGCAATGTTTAAAGCCAACATGTGAAGATTACGGTGATGGGACTTATTCTGGTCCAGACGGTGAACTGATAAGTGAAACTGAGTATAAAAAGCAATGTTTAAAACCGGCATGTACGGATTTCGGAGACGGGACTTATTCTGGTCCAGATGGAGAATTGGTTAGTAAGTTAGAGTATACAAAGCAATGTGAGCAACCTGCTTGTATGGATTATGGTGATGGAACTTATTCGGATTCTAAGGGTAATTTAACGGATAAGGAAACTTATGAGGCTCAATGTATTCATTATTGTGAAGTGGATGATGGTATTTATTATGATAAAGATGGTAATGAGGTTAGTGAGTCTGAGTATCGAATCAGTTGTTTTAGTTGTAAAGTAGAAGATGGGAAGTATTATGATGATTTAGGAAATCAGGTTAGTTATCCAGAGTATTTAGAGGCTTGTACAACTGAAAAGTATACTTGTGAGTTTAAAAACGGTTATTATTTTGATAAGGAAGGTAAGGCAGTTAGTGAGCCTGAGTATCGAAAGAGTTGCTTTGGTTGTACTGTAGATGGCGACACTTATTATAATGGTGATGGTATTGAAGTAAGTTATCCAGAGTATTTAAAGGCTTGTACTAGTGAACGTTATTATTGTGAATTTAAAAATGGTTATTATTTTGATAAGGATGGTAATGCAGTAAGTGAATCTGAGTATCGTCAGAGTTGCTTTAGTTGTAGGGTTGATGGTAGTAAGTATTATAATAAAGAGGGTTATGAAGTAGATTATTTAGAATATTTGGACTCTTGTAGTGAAAGACCTGTTTGTAAGGAACAAAATGGCTATTTCTTTAATAGTAAAGGTGAGTCTGTTTCGGAAGTTGAATATCGAAGGGATTGTTTTTCTTGTCAATATGACGGGGATCATTACTATGATTTAGATGGTAATGTTACTGATGAAATTACTTATAAGAAACAGTGTGAAAAGCCTATTTGTTATGATTATAGTGATGGAACTTATTCGGATAAGAATGGAAATCTTGTTGATTATTTAACGTATACCAAGGAATGTGAGAAGCATGTTTGTGAGAAGTTAAGTGATGGAACGTATTTTGGTAAAGATGGAGTAATTGTTGATGAGGATACTTATTTAGAGGAATGTACGGTTAAGTATTATTGTGAGATTATAGATGGGGTTTTCTATGATAGTGAGGGTAATGTGGTCAGTGAGTTAGAATATGAAAAAGAATGTGAAAATCACTATTGTGAAATTTTGAGTGATGGAACAAAGTATGGACCTGATGGCACGGTTGTTAGTGATTTAGAGTATACTAAGTTGTGTGAAAAGCCAGCTTGCCGGGCTTATAGTGATGGAACGTATTCTGATCGGTTAGGAAATCTTGTTGATTATTTAACTTATACTAAAGAATGTGAAACGCATACTTGTGAAATTATAAGTGATGGAACGAAGTATGGACCTGATGGCACGGTTGTTAGTGATTTAGAGTATACAAAGCTGTGTGAAAAGCCGGCTTGTCAGGTTTATGCGGATGGAACGTATTCTGATTCTAGTGGAAATCTTGTTGATTATTTAACTTATACAAAGGAATGTGAGAAGCATGTTTGTGAGAAGTTAAGTGATGGAACGTATTTTGGTAAAGATGGAGAGATTGTTACTGAGGAAGTCTTTACTTTAGAATGTGTCACTAGTTATTCTTGTCAAATTGTTGATGGAATTTATTATAATAAGCAGGGATTAGTGATTGATGAGCTTACTTATCAGAAGGAATGTGAAACGCATAGTTGTGAAATTTTAAGTGATGGAACACATTATGATAAGAATGGTAATGTGGTTAGTGAAAGTGAGTATGAAGCAAGTTGTGGAGAGGTTGATAATCCACCGACTGGTATGAGTCTTCCAATTTATATTATCTTGGGAGGAACTTTACTTGCTGGAGTTATTTGGTATATAACTAGAAAGTTTACTAAATTTTATGATATAAAATAGCTTTTAAAGGCTATTTTTCTTTTGGGTTAGTGTTGTATTTTTAATTTCTTTTCGGTATAATTATCTATAGAAAATAGGTGGAGTGTATGCGAAAAATCATTGCGGGACTTGATGTTGGATCAGAAAATATTAAATTGATTGTAGCTGAATCGATTAAAGGACGTATTCATGTTTTAGGTGTGTCTTGTGTTTCTTCTTTGGGAATTAAGAGGGGTTTTGTTGTTGATCCTAATGCTTTACTATCTAAACTACAGGAAGTTTTCTCTAAGTGTGAAGATATGCTTGGACTTAAGGTTTCGAAGGTTGTTATTAGTGTACCTAGTGATGATACTTCTTTTATGATGATGGAGGGTTCAACTAGTATTCATAATGATGAGCATATCATAAGTCAGAATGATGTTATTCGGGCGATGCAGGCCTCTACTTATAATCAAATTGAGGAAAATCAGGAGATTGTTTTTTTAGAGCCTGTTTCGTTTGTTATTGATGATGAGCGAACGGTGAAAAATCCTATTGGTCAAGAGGGAATAAAATTGACTGTGAAGTCTTTGCTGGCGACTGTTCCACGAAAGAATATTTATGCGATTGTGAAATGTTTGGAAAGATTGGGTATAACGGTAGTCGATTATACTTTGGGGGCTATTGGTGATTATAAGGAAGCTGAAAAGCCAATGATGCGAGAGGTAGCTGGAGCGATTATTAATATTGGATATCAAACGACAACGGTAGCGATTTTTCATAAAGGATTACTCACAAATATCAGTATTTTAAATGTTGGGGCAATTAATGTTGAACATGATCTTTCTTATATGTTTGGACTTCAAAAGAGTGATGCTAAGGTTGTAAAAAGGACTCTTGCTTCGGCTCATAAGCGTGGTGTTAGTGCTAGTGTTCATAAAGATTTTACGACAAAAGAAGGAAAAACGGTTACGATTAGTGAATATGAGGCTAGTGAAGTTGCGTCTTCTCGGTTAGAAGAGATATTAAAATTAGCAAAAAAAGAAATAAATCTCTTAACAAAAAAGGAAATTCATTATATAATGATAACAGGTGGAGTAAGCGAAATGGCGAATTTTAGTTTACTTGTAGAAGAGATTTTTGGACATCAAGCAAAAATTATCAATATAAGGGAATTAGGAGTTCGCAGCAATATTTATTCTACTGCACTTGGATTAATTAAATATTATGATGAAAAAACAAGGACACAGGGAGTAGATTTTTCAATATTTAATGATGAAGAGATTGAGGAATTAAGTAATGTAAATAAACGAATAAATTTTGGTGAGAATTCTATTCTTGGTAAGTTATTTGGCTATTTTTTTGATAATTAAGGAGGGTATATACAATGGATGGAAATTTGAAAATAGATCCTATTGCAAAAATAAAAGTCTTTGGTGTCGGTGGTGGCGGGAACAACGCGGTTAACCGAATGATTGAGGAAGGTGTTCAAGGTGTTGACTTCTATGTTGTTAATACTGACCTGCAAGTTTTAAATGCAAGTAAAGCAAAGAATAAAATTCAAATTGGGGCAAATATAACAGGTGGTCGTGGAGCTGGCTCAAATCCTGAGGTTGGACGTGAGGCAGCACTTGAAAGTAAAAAGGAAATTGAAGAGGCTGTTAAAGGTGCTGATATGGTTTTTGTAGCTTGTGGTCTTGGTGGTGGAACTGGTACAGGTGCTGCACCAGTTATTGCTGAGATTGCTCAGGAATCAGGAGCTTTAACGGTTGGTATTGTGACTAAGCCTTTCCGATTTGAAGGAAAAAGAAGAATGGAACATGCTTTAGTTGGTCTTGAGGAATTAAAAAAGCATGTTGATACGTTAATTATTATTCCAAATGATCGATTAAGAGAGATTATTGATAAGACAACAACGTTCCAAGAAGCGTTTAAGGAAGTTGATAATGTACTACACCGTGGTGTCCAATCTATTTCTGATTTGATTGCGGTTACTGGTATTGTTAACCTTGACTTTGCTGATATTAAAACGGTTATGGAAAAGAGTGGTACGGCTTTAATCGGTATTGGTATGGGTATTGGTGAGAACAGAGCTGTTGAGGCTGCTCGTCAGGCTGTTTCTAGTGCTTTACTTGAGACAACTATTGATGGGGCAACGGACGCGATTATCAATATTACAGGCGGAGATTCATTAACTTTATTTGAAATTGAGGATGCGGTTGAAACGGTAAGAGAGGCTGCGAATAGTGATATTAATATTATTTTTGGAGCTATTCCAAACTCTAATTTAACTGATGAAGTTATTGTTACGGTTATCGCGACTGGTTTTGATGGCAAAGAGGAAAAAGAAGCAAGTGATCCTATGCCTAAACGACGTGTTGATGAAGATGATACGACTGAGTTTGATATTCCATCTTTTTTAAGGAGTAAAGATAATTATTAGACTGGAGTTTTCCAGTTTTTCTTTTGCATTGATTTTTTTTGAAATGAGAGTATATTATTAGACACTTTGGTATTTAATTTATGAAAGAGGTGCTTTGATGAATAAGCAATATATGGTTATTGATGATGTAATGGTTGTTTCTGATGATAAAGGAGGGTTGAAACAGGTTCCTTATACAGAACATTCCAAGGAAATGTTAATGGTAGAAAATAATGTTGAGGCGCTTTTGAAAGAAAAAGATGCGCTTGAAAAACAGGTTTCTGTTTTAAAAAAAAGAAGTGAATTGAATCGAAAAAATATGCATATAAGTAAAATTTGTCTCGCTTCAGTTTTATTATTTGGTGTTTTGCTTGCTGCTTGGCAAATTACTTCGCTTGTTTTAGTTTTAGGAGTTGTAGGTGTATTTTATGCTGGGCCATTGATTTTCTATATAATTCAAAAACACTTGGAACAAAAGCATTTGCAAGGTTCAATGCAGTCTTTGGAAAATCAAAAGCAATTTTTAGAGCAAGAGTATATTTCACAAAAAAGCCAGCTTGTTTCTTTACAGAAAAACGAGCCTGAAAGAAAGATTGCACCGGAATTGAAAAACAAAGAGGTAACTGTAGATTTGGATCCTGAAAAGATTGCTATTTTGTTACAGATGATTAAGAAGGTGAGTCAGGAGAAACATATTGACGATTATGAAGTGATAAGAAGAGAATTTTGGGAAGAATATAATGATTATGTTACGTTTGATGAGATAGAAAATGTATTAGATACACTAGGATTGAAGCGAACTTTGTAGGAGGGATAAGCTCATGAATTAAAAAGTATTTAGTTTCAAATGACATTGAGAAGATCAGCAGTCAACTTCAGAAATTAAATTATAAGCTTTCTGGGGCAATGGATGAGTTGGAAGATATGGAAAAAAAGCAGAATTCTGAATTGAGACAGGAGATATTGTTTTTTTTGCCTGGCGTTTTTGTAGTTTCATGGACACTACTTCACTTTGGGACAGAGCCTAAGTCCATTCTTTTACTTGTTGGTGGTGGATTTCAACTCATATATTCTTTTCTAAGTTTTTCTATTTATTTTGATATAAAGTCTTTCATTGGGGACCAAAGAACAATATAGAGTTGATGAAAGTACAAAGAACTTTTTTGGAAAAGCAACTGAAATTTGAACAAATGCGACATAGTCAACTACAAGAGCAAAGTGATCAATTAGAAGTGGATGTGAGTGTTAAAAGGGGAAAAGATATATATAATAAACCAAAATTAAGACTATTATTGGCATGTATTCGAAAGTTAAATGATGATATGGACATAAGTCAACAAATTAATTTAAATGAGTTGTATTCTGAGTATAGTCATTTGGTATTTAAAGAAGAGTTTGATGAGATAGTGGAGGCATATCAGTTGGTGCGTAGAAAAGAAAAGAGAGATTTGTAAGAAAATTCGACAAGATTCCTGTCGTTTTTTTTATACAATAAAAATGGGTGAGAAAATGACCATATATCTTGATGTTGTTTTCTTCTTAAATTTCTTCTTTGATTTTCTTTTGCTTTTGACAGTTAATAATACTTTAAGAAGAAATAGTTCTTTAAAAAGATTGTTTTTAGGAGCATTGATTGGTAGTTTAACTATTTTTCTTTTGTTTATCTCTATGACGTCTTTGGTATTATTTCTCATTAAAGTTTTGATTAGTATTTTGATGTGTGTCGTGAGTTTTGGCTTGAAGGATCGAAGGTATACGATTCAAAATCTTAGTTATTTTTATATGACTAGTACGGTATTGGGAGGATTTTTATATTTTCTCCAATTAAGTTTTAGTGAACAGCAAAATGGTCTTATTTTTACGTATGATAATATTTCTATTTCTTATGTTTTTTTGGTCATAATTTCACCCATTATGTTATATATTTATATTAAGCAGCGAAGAGAAGTTTCGCATTATGAAAGATTTTATGAAGTTAAAATTTTTTTCTTGGATGGGAAATGTTTATCTTTAAACTCTTATTTGGATACTGGGAATAAATTGGTGGACCCGATTACAAAGAAAAAAATTGTTTTGGTTAGTAGTGAGAAAATTCAAGATATGCATTTTAAACGTTTTATTTATGTGCCTTATAATTCTTTAAATCATCATGGTCTTATGAAGTGTGTTTCTATTGATTATTTAGAGGTTGGGGAAAAGCGAAGTAGAAATTATTTAGTAGGTATTAGTGAAGGTGATTTATTAAGTGATGGAGTAGAATGTGTTTTAAATGCTTATTGTTTGGAGGAACTATTATGATCGAAAAAATTTTGAATTGGTTAAAAAAGAAATATAATGGTTGTTTTTTTGTGGGAAGTAATGATAAGTTGCCACCGCCTTTGGATAAAGATGAAGAGCTTTCTTGTCTCATTGCTTGTAAACAGGGTGATATTGAGGCTAAAAATAAGCTGATTGAACATAATTTAAGGTTAGTTGTTTTTCTTTCTAAGAAATATGAGAGTACAGGTTATGAGATGGAAGATTTGGTTAGTATAGGAACTATTGGTCTTATTAAGGGGATTGAAACGTATAAGATTGATAAGAATATTAAACTTGCTACTTATGCTTCTAGGTGTATTTCTAATGAGATTTTGATGTTTTTAAGAAAGAATAAGAAACGAAAAAAAGAGATTTCTTTAGAAGATAGTTTGAATTATGATAATGAAGGAAACGAACTTCATTTAGAGGATGTTTTAGGTACGGATCATGATTTGGTTAGTGAGGAGTATGAACGTGGGGTAGAGGCTAGTTTTGTTTCACAGGAGATTAATAAGTTAAAGGCACGGGAAAAACAAATTATGGTGTTACGTTATGGGCTTAATAATACAGAAAGTTATACGCAGAAAGAAGTGGCTGATTTACTTGGTATTAGTCAATCTTATATTTCAAGAATTGAAAAGAAGGTGATTCGAAATATTAAAAATTTAATGAAAATTTCCTAGGAACAGTTTTTTTAGAACTGTTTTTTTCTTGTCTTTTTTAGTTCGATTTTATATAATGTTAGATAGGATGTGGTGGTATTTTGAAAAGAGATAATTTCGTTTTAATTGGGTTGCTTGTTGTGATTGTGATTATTGCCATTGTGTGTGGTTATTTTGCCTTTCAAAAGAGTGAAAGTGATACGGTTATAGAAACGGATGCAATTCGGATGCAAGAGGAGTATGCATCTTTAAATGGAGAGACAAATAGTAGTAATCGGCAATATAAAAGTGTTAATCTTAGGGATGATAATCCCTATGTTTATCGGACTGAGGATGAGATTGTACGTATTTTAACTGAGGGTAGTGGGATTATTTATTTTGGTTTTAAGAGTTGTCCTTGGTGTCGGTCAATGGTTAGTGTTTTGGCAGATGTGGCGAGTGAAAAGAATGTAGCAACGATTTATTATTTGGATGTAGAAAATATTCGTAGTGTTCTTTCTTTGGACGAGAATAATAAATTGATTACAGAAAGAGAAGGTAGCAGCGGATATTATAAAATTCTTGAAGCTCTTGATGATGTTTTGGAGGAATATACTTTGACAGGTGAAGATGATACTGAAATAGATACAGGGGAAAAGCGTCTTTATGCTCCAACGGTTGTTGGTGTATTAAATGGTGAGATTAAAAGTATTCATGTAGGGACTGTAGATAGTCAAACAGATCCTTATGCTGATTTAACAGAAGAGCAATATGAAGAGTTAAAAGAGATTTATACTAAGCTTATTGATGATGCTGCGGCACCAGTATGTACGGATGCTTGTTAAACTAGGCAATTGCTTAGTTTTTTCTTTTGCTTTATAATAAAGACGAGGAGTGTGCTCATGAAAAAAATTTTAATTGTGGAGGATGATCGAAGTATTGTTTCAGAGTTGGAGGCATTACTTATTCATGCGGGGTATGCGGTTGAGATTTTAAAGGATTTTCAAAATGCTTTAGAAGAGGTTTTAAAAATTTTGCCTGACTTGATTTTGCTTGATATTAATATTCCTTATTTAAATGGCGAAGTTTTGTTGCAAAGTTTAAGAAAGGTGTCTAATATACCGGTTATTATGGTAACTAGTCGGGCAAGTGAAACGGATGAAGTGCTTTCGATGAGTTATGGGGCAGATGATTATGTGACTAAGCCTTATAATCCAACAATTTTGTTATTGAGAATTCAGGCCGTTTTAAAACGAAGCGAGAAGACTTTGGATACAGTTTCTTTTAAGGATGCGGTTGTTTATATTCAAAAAGGGATGATTAAGAAAGGGGATATTGAGGTTTTTTTGACCAAAAATGAGATGATTATTTTTAATTATTTGCTTAATCATCAAAATGTTATTGTAACTCGTGATGAGTTGATGACGGATTTATGGAATAATAATGAGTATATAAATGATAATGCATTGACGGTGAATATAAGTCGTTTGAGGGCAAAGTTAAAGGAAGTTGGGCTTGGTGAGGCTATTGAGACACGTAAGGGAATGGGGTATATTTTATCATGAGGATGCGTGATTATTTTCAGGATAAATTAGGTTTATTGTTTCTTGCTTTGGTTAGTTTGGTTATGATTTTGATGCTTTGTTTGGCGTTTAAGGTTCCTTTAGAAGCCATTTGGGCTATTTCGTGTTTATATTTATTTACGTTAGGTGCGATGTTTTGTCTTTCTTTTTTTAAGAAGAAAAGGTTTTATACTGATTTTATTCAAAATATGGAACGATTAGATAAAAAGTATTATATTTTGGAAACACTTAGTATGCCGAATTTTTATGAGGGAAAAATTTTGTATGATGGTTTGTATGTGATTAATAAAGCAATGATTGAACATGTTAAGAATTATGAATTACAGATGGATGATTTTAAAGAGTATATTGAGATGTGGATTCATGAAGTAAAGATTCCTTTGGCTACTCTTACTTTGATGTTTCATAATCGTAAAGAGTATGATAAAAAGGTTTTGGAGCAGTTACGACGTATTGAAAGTTATTTAGATCAAGTTTTATATTATGTAAGGCAGGAGTTTGCCGAGAAGGATTATTTGATTAAGAAGAATAGTTTGGAAAAAATGGTGAATAATGTTTTAGTTAAAAATAAAGATGATTTTTTAGAGAATCAGATTGAGTTAGAGGTTAGGGATTTAGATTTTGATGTTTTTACAGATTCTAAATGGACTTTATTTATTTTGAATCAAATTATTAATAATAGTGTTAAGTATATGGATGATATGAAGGATAAGAGAATTTGGATTTTTGGGAGTGAGGATGAGTCTTCTATTTATCTTCATATTCGCGATAATGGGATTGGTATTCCCTTGCAAGATATTCCTAAAGTTTTTGAAAAGTCTTTTACTGGTGAAAATGGTCGGAAAAGAAGTAGATCGACGGGAATGGGGCTTTATATTTCCAAAAAGTTATGTGAGAAATTAGGTCATAAGATCTGGTTAGAGTCTAGGGAACAAGAGTATACAGAAGTGATTATAGCTTTTGCTAAGAATGATTATTATCAGGTTTTGGAACGGTGAAGCTTTTTTACTGTTTTTTTATGTTATTTTAGAAGTTCTATAAAAATTCGAGTGCTTTTGTTATAATATAGAATATACATTGTTGATTAGATTCAAAGATTTTGTGAGGTGGATTTATGGCGACATTCTCTTATTCGATTACTCAAGCATTTATTTTATTTCCCTTTTTGGCTCTTCTTATCACTTTGCCTTATATTTTTTTTCAATATCATAAATATGGTTCTCTTAGTTTTTATCGGACTATTTTGATTTATGCATTTTTATTGTATTTATTATGTGCTTATTTTTTAGTGATTTTGCCCTTGCCATCTGTAGAAGAGGTTAGTCTTATGACGACACCTAGTTATAATTTGATTCCTTTTCAATTTATTTTTGAGATCTTTCATTTAACTTCTTTTCAAATTAGCGATTTTGCAACTTATTTTCCAACTATGCAAAATCCAGTTTTCTATGAATCTTTTTTTAATTTGTTACTGACAGTTCCTTTTGGTATGTATATGCGTTATTATTTTGGACTGAGTTTTAAAAAGACCTTTTTTTATAGTTTTTGCTTAAGTTTGTTTTTTGAATTTACGCAGTTAACAGGGTTATATTATATTTATCCTAGAAGTTATCGAGTATTTGATGTTGATGATTTGATTTTGAATACAAGTGGGGGATTAATTGGTTATGGACTGGGGTTTTTGTGTACGAAGTTTTTACCAACGAGAGAAGAAATAGATCAAAAAGCACTGAAGCGAGGAGAGAGTGTTTCTTTCTTGCGAAGAACTTTAGCATTTTTGCTTGATTTAACTTTTTATTTGTTTCTTTCTTTTGTGTCTATTTATTTTCTTTGCCAATTTGGCGTTCGATCTAGGCTTATTTTCTTTTTCCTTTTGCTTTTTTGGGCTATTCTATATTATATCGTTTTAACGATTCTTTTAAGAGGAAGAACTTTGGGAATGAAATTTTTGAAACTTACATTTTCTTCGAAGTTAAACCGTGTTTATTTGCGTCAACTTGTTGGTTATTTTTTCTTTTTTTGGTTTGAATACTTGTTTTTTCCTATAATTCTTTTGTTTTTAGGTTTTGTTCTTGTTCGTCATGAAGTTATTTCTGATGCGATATGGAACTATGTTCAAATTGGTGTTTTTTCAGTTACTCTTTTTATTTACATTTTATCTTTATTAAAACGTTTATTTCGTATGCCTTTATGGTATGAGAAAATGAGTCGTCTGGAAATTGCTAGCAATATTCATTTTCAATAAAATAAACTTTAAGTATATAAAACTATTTTTAAAATTGATAAACAAACACTTTCTGTGCTATACTTGTATTATCGTAAGGAAAGTAGAACAAACTAGTAGGAGAAGGTGTTTATCGTGAGTGATTTAAAGGAAAAGGTTAGGACAAAGAAGGCTTATTATATTGTTGGAATCATTTTGGTTATTTGTGTATTTATAGGTATTTCTTATGCTTTGTGGATTCTAAGTTTTAATCAAGAAGATACAAATATGCTTGCATCAGATTGTTTTCAACTAACGTTTACGGAAGATACAGACGCTATATCTTTAGATAAAGCTTATCCTATCACCGATGAAGAAGGTAAGACTTTAAGTGCGACCGTGTAGGTCAAATATTTTAGTAGGTGGAAATCCTACCTAGAAAGTGACCAATCACATCTAGTAACG
>CALVQE010000032.1 GCA_944355355.1 uncultured Bacilli bacterium | reverse complement strand
CCTTCATACGTCTATACTCCTATACTAGCTAAGTATAGCATAAAATGTCATTTTACCCACAAAAATTTTTTACACCCTAACCTACGATTTAGCGTTGACAAACGTATGTTTGCGGTGTATAATTTTGGTTAATCAGGAGGGATGGCCTATGAAAATCCTGAGTTTTTAAAGAAATATAAAAGAAGGCAATTAGCAAGAATTAGAAAGAAAATGGAGGGTTTGTTGTGTATGCAAAATTATAATAAAATGGAAAATATAATGGAGAGTTTAAATCAGCAATATTTAAATTTATTAACCGATGAACGTATTTTATTTAATTCCATGTTGAATACCCAAGAAAATTCAAGGTTTAAAAGATTGATTAGCCAGATAAACTTGCGAAAAAAAGTTGAAAAAAAAGTAAAATTGACAGCAATTCATCGTAAAATGGAGAACATAAGTATCTTAGAAACGACTATATTTAATATTCGTACTTTAACAGAAATGCTTTTTTATCGCCTTTATAAAAACGAGAATATGCAAATAACTAAAGAAAGTTATAACAAGAAATTGAAAGAATATCAGTTTATTTCCGAAAAATTAGAAATAATCCTAGGTATAAAAGAAGATATATTGGCTGGAAATGACATAGAACATTCTATAATAGTTGCCGATAGTGTACTAACTGTTTTAACTAACTTACTATCAAAGTCCTATTATTCTCAAATGCTTCACCCAAAAAATGATTATGATTCAGAAGCAAAAAAGGTGGAAAGAGACTCCATCTTATACAATAGTTCTTTATATGAAAGCATCAAAGATTACCAAAACCTTGACGAGATATTAAAAGAAAGCTTAAAGAAAGGCTATTCCTATGATATTTATAGAAAATTAGTAGATGCCTTCCTAGTATTTAAAAATGAATCTAAATCAGAAGAAACCAAACAAAACGAAGAAGTGAAAAACAATGATACTTACGTGATATGTAGTCAAGCAAATAACGATTCTGTATTAGCTCTTTATAGTAAAAAACAACTACTTGCTACAAGTAAAATACTTTTAGAAGAAATGGAAAAAAGAGAAAACTCGAAAGACTTAAATTCATTTGTTGGGATCGCTAATCATTTAAGTAGACGTAGATAAGCAAAAGTGCAAAATAATTTGTTTCTTTGGATGTACAAGATTTCTTTATAAACAAATGTTAGATGAAAAAAAAGAAAGGTATATTACTTTACCGATATTAAAGAAGATAAAGATAAGAGGATATCGTTCCTTAAATGAGCTATCTGGGAAAATACTTAACGCAACAATTAAACAAGTAGGGTATAAATATTATGTCAGGGTTTGTGTGGAAGAAGAAGTTGTTTATACAAAACAAAGAGCAATTGGTATTAATATTGAGATAAAACATATTATGAAAATCCTAAGTTTTTAAAGAAATATGAAAGAAGAATTCAAGGGTATCAACAAGAATTATCTAGAAGAGAAAAAGGAAGCAAAAATAATGTTAAAAAAAATCTTACGAACTTTAGAATACAAATGCATTTGGAGTAGTAAAATCTTTCATCAAATATCCACATATTACCCAAGCAGTCAAAAATGCTAGTAGAAATATTTTAGAAGAAGGATTAAGAGAGTTAAGTTTAGTATAATAACAATTAAACAAAAAAGTACGGGGGAGACGCATCACGAATATGGTCTCCATAAAAAGAGAAATGGAGTACCGTGAGGTACTCCAAGGGAAGAATAGAAAATTTATTTTCTATGAATTCCTTTTTTGTTCTGGGATAATGGAAGAAGGAGTGATACTATGAATCTTTATCAAATGACTTTAGAAGATCTTGAAAAATACTTTGAAAGTATTGGCGAAAAGAAATTCAAAGCTTTACAAGTATATGAGTGGTTATATCAAAAAAAGAAAACTGATGTTGATGAATTTACAAATTTAAAAAAAGAACTACGTGAAAAATTAAAAGAAGATTTTTCTTTTAAAAGACCAGAAATTATTAAACGAGAAATAGATAAAGACGTTCAAAAGTTCTTATTTTTACTTGAAGATGGCGAAAAAATCGAGGCAGTTTTAATGGAACACAACTACGGACTAAGTGTCTGTGTCTCCTCTCAAGTTGGTTGTAATATGGGCTGTGCCTTTTGTGAATCAGGTCGCCTAAAAAAAGTGCGCAATCTTAAAGTTCATGAAATGGTTCTTCAAGTACTTACTATCGAAGAATTGTTAGAAAGAGAAATTCATTCAGTTGTTATCATGGGAATAGGGGAGCCCCTAGATAATTATGATAATGTCATGCAGTTTATAAAAATAATTAATCATCCTAAAGGCCTTGCCATTGGTGCACGCCATATCACTTTGTCCACATGTGGCATTATTCCTAAAATAAAAGAATTAAGTCATCTAGGAATCCAAATCAACTTAGCTATTTCATTACATGCTCCTAATGATGAGCTAAGAAGCAAACTCATGCCTATCAATAAAGCCTATCCTTTAAAAGAATTGATGAGTACCTTAAAAGAATATATCGCTTTAACTCACCGTCGCGTAACCATGGAATACATTTTATTACAAGGTGTTAATGATGGGGAAAGTCATGCCCATGAATTAGCAACCTTACTACGTGGGATGAATGCCTATGTTAATTTGATCCCTTATAATGAAACAAATCATCTTGAATTTAAAAAAAGTTCTAAAGAAAGAATAGATCGTTTCTTTAATATTTTAAAACAAGAGAAGATTAATGTCACAATTCGTCGTGAATTTGGCAGCAAAATCTCAGCTGCCTGTGGCCAATTACGAAGTAAAGAAGTCTAAACTTCTTTTTTTCTTTCAAAACTGTAATTTTACTTTCTTACAAAACTGTGATAGAATGAGAAATAGATTGGGGTATTTTTATGCAAAAAGAGAAAAAAAAGTTTGCCGAAGGCATGTGTTTTTACAAACTATTTTGGATTTTTTTAGTTGGTTGTGTCTTTGGAGCTTATTATGAAGAGATTTTAAACTTAGTAATTCATTATCATTATCATCATGAACTTGTTTGGCAACTTCGACGTGGTGTAATTTATGGACCAATTTCACCCATATATGGTATGGGAGCAGTGTTAATGATATGGTTACTTGGAAGAAAGAAAAGACCAGATTATCTAACCATTTTATATGGAGCTTTAATAGGTGGTAGCTTTGAATACTTAATTAGTTTTTTACAAGAAACATTTTTAGGAACCGTATCCTGGGATTATACTAATGAGTTTTTGAATATTAATGGCCGGACAACCATTCCATATGCTTTAGTTTGGGGCTTGCTTGCCTTAGTTTTAGTCAAAATATTTTACCCGACTATATCCGCCATCGTTGAAAACTTTCCATTAAAATTTGGTAAAATTTTGACCAATATTCTCATCGTTTTATTAGCAATAGACTTTACCATATCGTGGGGTGCTCTAATTCGTCAAACCATGCGTCATAACGGAATAGAGCCAATTAGCTTTGTCGGTGAGTTCTTTGATACATATTACCCGGATGAAAAATTAAAAGAAAGTTATACAAACATGGTTATAATCGAGGTGGATAAATGATCGTTGTCTATATTGCCTATGCCTTATTATTTGTTGGCTTTTTACTTCTTTTTCGCGTGCAGTTATCTGCAAATAAGAATAAAATTCATTTAGAGACAAAACGAGTAAAAAATCCTAAAATAGCAATCCTAATTCCTGCTCGCGATGAATCCAAAGTAATTGAGCCCCTTTTAAAAAGCATTCTTGACCAAAGTATTTCTATTCCTCCCGAGCATGTATATATTATTGTTGAAAAAGAAACGGACCCAACCATTGCTATTGCCAAAAAATATCATATGCAATACTTCATTCGGCAAAAACTGGATTTAAAAACCAAAGGCTATGCCTTACAAGAACTTATTGAAGACCTAGAAAAGAAAAAAGAATACTATGACTTATACTTTATTTTGGATGCTGACAATATTTTAGATAAAGACTTTATTCGCTATATGTTAGAAGATTATCAAGCTGGGTATGCCATCTCAACAGGCTACCGTGCTTTAAAAAATAGAAACCATTATTTTCCCATCAGCGCAGGTTTAACTTTCTATTTTATTAATGAAATTCGTAATCGCAACGCATCTAAGAAAAATGGTAGTATGCTCTTATCTGGAACAGGATACTATATTCATGGTGAGTATATCAAAAAATGGCAAACCTTCCCATTTCATTCTCTAACTGAAGACTATGAAAGCTCTTTATACTATGCTTTAAATAATATTAGTACCCATTACCAACCTCAAGCCATTTTTTATGATGAGCAACCAGAAAACTATCGCAAGAGTATTGTTCAAAGAAGTAGGTGGATAAAAGGCTATTTCCAAAACTATCTAGCTTATCAAAAACTATTTAAAGAAAAACTTAGAAAACATCCTGAAAATAAAGGAGCAATTATTGGCATGCGGATCGGCGTTCTTCCAGCTCTATGTATTGTCTTAGGCTTACTTTTACTCCTAGGTGTTAACATAACAAATGCTCATTCATTTTTTGTTTTAATAGCTTTCATTTATCTCGTTTTAGTAATTGTTACTGCTTATATTTTAGCTTTAGTTTCAAAATCGCTTCAGCTAAATAAAAAACTATATCTTCAAGTATTATTCTATCATCCTATTTTTTTAATTTCTTATGTTCACGCCTTTCTAAGAGCTATTATAAAGCACAATTTAAATTGGGAAGTCATTAAACATGAAACCACAGAATATGAAGAAATATCAAAAGAGAATTTATGAAACAGGTTTACTTTGCAATCAGTAAAGTGACTAGTTTTCATTGATTCTTTTTTTTAAATTCCTTATAATAAACTTAGAATAGGAGAAGATAAAATGCAGAAATACGTCTATATGTTTCATGAAGGTAGTCAGTCTATGAGAGAGTTGTTAGGAGGAAAGGGAGCCAATTTAGCCGAAATGACTAAAATGGGGTTGCCCGTCCCCAAAGGCTTTACAGTAACCACTGAAACTTGCAATGCTTACTATGAACAAGCCAAAACCCTAACCGCAGAAATGAAAAGTCAAATACTATCCAGTGTTGAAAAATTAGAGAGTGAAACTGGCAAAAACTTTGGATCCCAAGAAAATCCTTTGCTTCTTAGTGTTCGCAGTGGAGCAAGAGCAAGTATGCCAGGAATGATGGATACCATTTTAAATTTAGGTTTAAATGATGAAGTAGCTATTTCCTTAAGCCAAAAAACAAATGAGCGTTTCGTATACGATTCCTATCGTCGTTTAATTCAAATGTACAGTGATGTCGTAAAAGGAGTATCCAAAGATAATTATGAACGTTACTTAGATGAATACAAAAAACAAAAAGGATACACTTCCGATTTAGATTTAACGGCTGAAGACTTAAAAGAATTAACAACCGAGTTCAAAAAAATCTATCAATCCTTAGTTAAGGAAGATTTTCCTGTAGATGTCAAAACTCAATTACTAGAAGCAGTTAAAGCAGTCTTTGAAAGCTGGAATAACGAAAGAGCTATCTACTATCGTAAGTTAAACCATATTCCCGATTCTTGGGGCACAGCTGTCAACGTTCAAGAAATGGTCTATGGTAACATGGGTAAAAATTCAGGAACAGGTGTTGCTTTTACACGAAATCCGGCTACCGGTGAAAATGTCTTGTACGGAGAATATTTAATGAATGCCCAAGGTGAAGATGTCGTCGCGGGCGTAAGAACACCACATAGTATTGAAAAACTAAAAGAAGAAATGCCTTTTATTTATACAGAATTTTATAAATACGCGAAGATGTTGGAAACTCATTACCAAGATATGCAAGATATGGAATTTACAATTGAAAATGGAAAATTATATATGTTACAAACCAGATCTGGTAAAAGAACAACTCCTGCTGCCATCAAAATTGCTGTTGATATGGTAAGTGAAGGCTTGATTTCCAAAGAAGATGCATTATTAAGAGTGAATCCAAGTGATCTGAATAATCTCTTACATAAAACATTTGATCCACTCACCTTACAAAGTGCTACAAAAATAGCTCATGGTTTAGCGGCCAGTCCTGGCGCGACGTCTGGAGGCATTTATTTCCATGCTAAAGATGCAATCAAAGCTCATCAAAATGGAGAAAATGTTATCTTAGTTCGTCTAGAAACTTCTCCTGAAGATATTGAAGGAATGAACCATTCAGAAGGTGTTTTAACAGTTCGCGGGGGAATGACATCCCATGCGGCTGTTGTAGCAAGAGGAATGGGCGTTTGCTGTATAACCGGCTGTGCTGATTTAGAAATTGATGAAGAAAAAAAGACATTAACTACAAAAGATGGTCATGTTTATCACGAAAAAGATCCAATTAGTTTAGACGGCTCCACAGGTATCGTTTATGATGGAAGTATTTCTAAAACAGAACCAAATATCAGTGGCGAGTTCGCTACATTTATGAATTGGGCTGATGAAATACGTCATTTGCAAATTCGGGTCAATGCAGATAATAAACATGACGCTGAAACTGCTTTAAAATTTGGTGCAGAAGGCATTGGACTATGCCGAACAGAACATATGTTTTTCCAAAATGACCGTATACTTCATTTTCGCAAAATGATTTTGGCAACAGCCGAAGAAGAACGAAAACGCTATTTAGATGAAATATTACCTTATCAAAAAGAAGACTTTAAAGCTTTATTTGAAGTTATGAGTCCTAGAGCAGTCGTCATTCGCTTACTTGATCCACCATTACATGAATTCTTACCAAAAGAAGAAAAAGAAAAAAAGATCTTAGCTAAAGAATTACATATATCTTTAGAACAACTTGAAACACGTATTAGTACTTTAAAAGAATTTAATCCGATGATGGGTCACCGCGGATGTAGACTAGCTATTACTTATCCTGAAATTGCGGTAATGCAGACAAAAGCTATTATCACTGCTGCCTTAGAGGTAACTAAAGAAAACATCCAGGTTCATTCTGAAATTATGGTGCCTTTAGTAGGAGATGAACACGAACTGCTTTATCTTAAAAACATTATTACCGAAACAATTTCAAACCTCTTTGCTGAGGCTAACATGACTATTCCATATAAAATAGGAACAATGATTGAACTTCCAAGAGCGTGTGTAAAAGCGGATAAAATAGCCAAAGAAGCCGAATTTTTCTCATTTGGAACAAACGATTTAACTCAAATGACTTATGGTTTCTCTCGCGATGATGCCGGAAAATTTTTGACAGACTACTATGCTAAACACATATTCACCCAAGATCCTTTCGCCAGAGTGGACGAAAGTGGTGTAGGAAGTCTCATGCAAATAGCTATTGAAAAAGCCAAACAAACTCGCCTAGATATTGAACTTGGAGTATGTGGAGAACATGGTGGTGAAGAGCATAGTATTGCTTTCTTCCATAAAATAGGACTGGATTATGTTTCATGTTCACCATATCGTGTTCCTGTAGCAAGACTTGCTGCTGCAAAAGCGGTTATCGAAGAGCAAAAGCAACTTTAAATTGAATGGAAAATAGAGAGTAACTCCAACATTTAGTGGAGTTTCTTTTTGTAAGGAAATCTTTAATTTTTTTTCTTTTCAAGACTTATAAAATATTGTATAATAATAAGTGAAAAATAGAAAGATATGGTGAATTATGATAGCACTAAATATTGGAAAAGTTACTTATGATACAACTATTCCTATGGATAATTTTCCTGTAGAAAATTCCAAAAACATTTTAAATGAAAAATTAGAAGCGAGTGGAGGAAGCGCTTCAAATGTTGCTTATTTATTAGCAAAATGGAATGTGGATTCTTATTTTGCTGGTATTGTTGGTTATGATGAAAATGGAACAAATATCAAAAAAGAACTAGACACAAATCATGTGCATACCAATTTTATGGAAATTAACTATGAAAAAAAGACCACAACAACAATTATTTTAGCAAATAAAGCAAACAACTCTAGAACACAATTAATGATTGAACCAGAAGCATATCATCTAAAAAAGTATGATTATGACATCACGCCAGATGTAATTTATTCAGATGGTTACGAATATTCAGCAACCCAAACAGCATTAAATAAATTTCCAAATGCTATCAGTATTCTAGGCGCTGGATTAAACTACGCAGATGAAAAAGAGGTTATAGCTTTAGCTAAATATGCAAAATATGTTATTTTTTCTTTAGAATTTGCTTGCAAAGCAACTAGAATGACTGTTGATCCATCAAATGGAGGCCATCTCTTCAATCTCTACAAAGGACTCCAAGAAAAGTTCCCAAACAGCATTAACATCATTACATTACACAATCAAGGTGTATTATATTCAATAGATACAGCTGTCCGCGTAATGCCAACGATCGAAGTAAAAGAAATAGATCGTACAGGCGCAGGGGATATTTTTGATGGAGCATTCATTTATGGCTTAGACAAAGGATACGACTTAGAAAAATGTCTTCGTATAGCCAATATCGCTGCAGCGCTTTCAACAACAAAATATGGAGCTAAAGCATCTGTTCCGCTTTTATCTGATGTAATTCACGAATACGAGCAAAGATTTGGACCAATTGACGCTATTCAAAATCAAGCTCCAGCTCCTGTTGCAAATACCCCAGCCCAACAACCAATGCCAAATCAAGCTCCTGTTCAACCAAACAACAATCCAAACCAAGGTAATCCTAATGCATCTATGTGAGAACCAATATCCAAAACTAGATTTACATGGAGAATATGCCGTCACTGCATACACGGTTGTACATAACTTTATTTCCGATCAAATCAAATTAGGAGAAGAATTCATTATCTTAATTCACGGAAAAGGAACCGGCGTATTAAAAAAAGAAGTGCATCAAATTTTAAAACAGGATCCAAGAGTTTTAGAGTTTCACCTAGATCCCTTCAATTTAGGACAGACAATCATTCATTTAAAATTAGAAGAAAGAAAAAGAAAATATTAAGTGACAAAAGTTACGAATAGCTTTTGTCTTTTTTAATGATAAAATAATGAAAATAGCCAAAATTTTCTTGACACATTTTCAAGCATCTGAAATAATTGAATCATGAAGAAGCTAACAAAAAAGAATAAATATAATTTATATCATGGATGTGTAATCGGGTTAATGCTTGGATTAGCAATTACCCATTTAACATCACCTCATACTCTTTTATTAAACTTTCTACTAAGCATCTTCCTTTTTGCGCCTCTAGGGAGTGCTTATTACTATAAAAAAAATAAGCCAATTCCAAGAATATATTGGGAAACAGAAGATAAAAAAAGAGTCACAATCTATAATAGTGTATATGATTTAAATAAAAAAATCAATGGGTTAAGCAGACGAAATGATGAATTTCCTACAAAACCATCTACAGTTTTAAAAATGGACATTGCTATGATATTGACCAGAATGCCAAGTATTAACTATTTGATGAATTCTATCGATTCTCCATCAAAACCTATGAGAAAATTGTTTTGCAAAGGCGAGTTTGTTCCAAAGACACATGCATTACGAGACTGTATGACAGATACAGATTATCATCAGGTTTCTAAAATTTTAGAAGATATGGTCTCCCGAGTTTTGCAGTTCATTTTTTCAAACTATCCTTTTAAGTTAGGTTTTAACTAGCTTTGTTTTGTCAAGCATTTGACATTTTTGTGTTGTGCACCTGTATGCACCTATGGTATAATTGTACTTGAAAGTAGTGATGACAATGTTTTTAAAAGTGACACCTACTAGAAGTGGGAAAATATTTTTATCCTTTGTCCAAGGTTATCGAGATGAAAGTGGAAAATCAAGACAAAAAACAATTAAAAATATTGGATGGCTCAATGAGTTAAAAAAGCAATATTCAGATCCCATTTCTCATTTTAGAGAAGTAGCCAAGCAAAATAAAATAGAAGACATAACTGAATATACGATTCAAAATATGGATTCTAAACTTATTGACGTAAATGATAAGCCTAAAAATCTCGGCTATGTTGTTTTAAAAAAGATTTATAATGAATTAGGCATTGCTTCACTATTAAAGCAAGTACAAAAAAACTCTAAAATTGAATTTGATTTAAATGATATTTTATCTTTTTTAGTTTATATGAGAATACTAAAGCCAGGTAGCAAAAAAGAGGCTTTTGAAAACAGAAATCTGCTTTTTGAAAGGTATGATTTTTCACTAGATGATGTGTATAGAAGTCTAACTTATCTCAACCCTCTTCAAGAAGAGATTCAAAAAGCAATTTGGGAAAACACTAAAGATACTTATCACAGAGACACCTCTAACTGTTACTATGACTGCACAAACTATTATTTTGAAATCGAATATAACGATGAAGATACCTACGAATTAGATTATGAAGGAAATATAATAAAGGATGAAACAGGGAACCCTGTTATCAAAGAGAAAGGCTTAAGAAAAAGAGGTCCCGAGAAAAATAAAAGACCTGATCCTATAGTTGAGATGGGTCTTCTAATGGATGCTTCTGGTATCCCTCTTTCTTATAATCTTTTCCCTGGTAATGAGTCTGAAAAAAAATCACTAATCCCTATCCTAAATCGAACGAGACATCAATTTAGTTTAGATAGAACTATCGTAGTTGCAGATCGAGGTCTAAACACATCTGAAAATGTAATTCACATATCTGGTACATCTTTAGAACAAGCAAAAAAATTAAATGGTTATGTTTATGGCCAGTCAGTAAGAGGTGCAGATGAAGAATTTAAAGCCTGGGTATTACAGCAAGATTATCAAACAGATATTCTTTTTGATGAAGACGGCAATGAAATTAAATTTATTCATAAATCCAGAATTTATCCTAAAAAAATGAAAGTTGTAAGAGAAGATAAAGGAAAGACAAAATCCGGCAATGACAAAATCCAATACATTACAGTTGACCAGAAACAAATGGTTTATTATTCACAGAAATATGCAGACAAGCAAAAAAGAGATCGGGAAAAAATAATAGCTAAAGCCAACGACTTAATTGCTCATCCTGATAGGTACTCGAAAGCTACTTCTTATGGTGTTGCTGGATACGTTAACAATTTAAAATTTGTGAAATCTACTGGTGAAATAGCAGATACCAATTCCCTATCTATCAATCAAGAACGAATTGATGAGGAAGCAAAATATGATGGTTACTACTCTATTGTTACCTCAGAAGAACACCTTTCTGATTTAGAAATAAGAAATATATACAGAGGGTTATCAAAAATCGAAGAAACATTTAAAGTAACTAAATCTGGTTTAGAAACTAGGCCTGTTTGGGTATCCAGAAAGGATCACATTGAATCACATTTTTTAACTTGTTTTATTGCTTTAGTTCTTGTTAGATTGTTAGAGAAAAAACTAGAAAACAAATATTCATTCGAAAAGATTATTGATTCCATAAGGAACTATACAAGTTGTCATATTGAACATGATATCTATTTACAAAGTTTCAAAAATGATATCATCACTTCTTGCGAAGAAACTTTTTGTATCAATTTATCTAAAAAATTCCGAACTTTATCTGAAATCAGAAAAATTTAAAATTTTCTTAAAATAAATTTTGGTGCACAACATTTTAAAAACGCGCGAGCCCTTTATTTATCGTAGCTTGCGCGTTTTTGCTGCAAAAGTAAAGATTTAAATAAAAAAATCAATGGGTTAAGCAGACGAAATGATGAATTTCCTACAAAACCATCTACAGTTTTAAAAATGGACATTGCTATGATATTGACCAGAATGCCAAGTATTAACTATTTGATGAATTCTATCGATTCTCCATCAAAACCTATGAGAAAATTGTTTTGCAAAGGCGAGTTTGTTCCGAAGACACATGCATTACGAGACTGTATGACAGATACAGATTATCATCAGGTTTCTAAAATTTTAGAAGATATGGTCTATCAATTAAAAAGAAATAAATTTTTTGAAAACCATACTTATCGTGGAAAGCATATAGCTATTGCCGATGGTTTAGAAGAATTTGAAACGAAAAAAATATTTCTGGACTTCATAATAGAAGACATAAAAACGGAGAAGAAGGGCATTATTTTAAAGCATTAGGTCTTATGTACATGGCAGATGATGTAGATATTATGTTAGACTTATACCCATTCGAAAAAAATGATGTAAAGGAAGATATAGAACATAATGAAAAAATAAAATCGGAAGGAGAAATCACAGTTTTAAAGAAACTGATACCAAGATTTAAAGAATATTATACAGATATCTGTGTTCTAGATGCGATGTTTTTAAATGCACCATGTTTAAATCTGATAAAAGAAGAAGGGATGGAAGCGGTCGTAAGATTAAAAGATAAAAAAAGACTCATCTATCAAGATGCAGAAAAACTGTTTCAATCCAGAGAAGAAGATGAGAGTTATGAAATTGTAAAAAGAATAGAATTGAAAAAGAAAAGTATTCTAAAGCAAGTAAAAAGAAAACAACTTCGGATAGCCAAGAATATTATTTTGCGAGACCGATTTCAGGAGAAAATCTAAAAGAAAAGATAGTGGTAGAAGAAAAAACAGTCTCTCATCCAAAATATGAGAGTTATATAAAAGTAACCGAAGAAGTAATAAAAAAAGTTCAAGTGTGGGAAGATGAAGAAGATGGGATATTGAGCTTAGAGGATTTCGGAAGCTAAAAACAACATACCACTTAAATCATTTATACATAGGGAATGATAATGCTATTCGTCTGCTTAGTTATTTAACATTGATTATTTTCAACTTAGTGGAATTGTACTTTAATGTTCACACGAAAAAACAAAAAAGAAAATTTAGTCTAACGTTTATACTAGAATGGTATCGATCCGAGATATCATCAAAACCAATTTACAAATATTTCTTAGTTACTTAAGAAATGTGTTCTTCAGGGGGAAATATTAATATCAGTTCGTAACAATTTAATAATTCTCTAAAGTCTTATAAAATAAGGCTTTTTCATTTTATTAAATTTATTAAAGTTTATTAAAATAACTTAATTTTTTGCAATTAGTATCTAGATTTGGTATCTGGAAATATTTTTAATATAATTCATATTTTTCAATTAAATTTGAAAATTTAGAATCTATTTTTTCAATTATATCCTCTTTTTTTTTGAATTAAATCATTTAATTTTGTATATAAATCCGAATATCCAGATATGATAAAATCAGACATAAAAAAAGTAATATATATCAAAGGGAAAATTATTAATATTATTGTTTAGATAAGCACGTTTTTGACAAATTAGAATGAAAGTGTTATAATTTACTCATTCACAAAGCCATT
>CALVQE010000031.1 GCA_944355355.1 uncultured Bacilli bacterium | reverse complement strand
TTACCTCATATTTTTATGTAACATTTTCACTTATAATTGATCACATAAAATGTAACATTTTTACTTAGAAATCACACAAAAATCGACAATTTTTTATTGATATTTATTCATAATTTGATTCATGTGATACATTTTGCGGTCTAATTTTTGAATATCTTTAGCATAGTTTTTCATTTCGACTTGAACTTCTTCAGGAATTTCTTCTTTGAATTTATAACGAATTTTATGGTCTAGACTTGCCCAGAAATCCATTGCTACAGTTCGAACTTGAATTTCAGCTGGGATGTATTCAACGTAGCTTTCTAAATAGATTGGAACTAAAACGATTAAGTGGTAACTTGTATATCCACTTTCTTTTGGATTGGCAATATAATCTCTTCTTTCTTTAAGAATAATATTTGTTGAATGTGTAATTAAAGAAACAATATCATAGACATCAGATAAAAATGATACTACTATACGAACACCTATTACATCTGTGACATGTTTTTCAATATTTTCTTCAGTGTAGGAATAGCCTCTTCTTTCTAATTTTTTTTGAATACTTGAAATTGATTTTATTCTTGATTTCATATGTTCGACTGGTGTGTACCCGTGTTTTAACTCAAATGAATGTATTAAAATATCAAGTTCTGTCTCTAACATTTTTTTTGCATATTCATATTTTATAAAAAAATTGTTATTCAATGTTTCATCGCTCCTCAGTTAAAAAGAAAGCAATACATAAATGTATCACTTCTTGATGGCAATTATTATACTATATTCTTTCCAAAAAAGCAAATTTTTCTATAACAGACAGGACAAAGTAAAATTGGGGATTTAGTACAACGAAATTATGCTAGCAAGAAAAAATTCATTTTGTTGACAACTTAGTTGTTTGATGATAATATATTTTTAATTTTTTTAGTCTGGATAGCCCTATCTTTGTTGAAAAAGGTGATATTATTTATGTATGTTAAGTATATTTATGAAGGAATTCCTTTAAGAGATTATTGTAGAGTACATGGGATTAGTTTCAGTATGATTCAATCCCGGATTTTTCGTTATAAGCAAAAATATCCCGAATTATCCAATAGTGAACTAGTTACTTATGCTATGGAGGAATTTGAAAATAGTAATTATAAATATTATTACCAAGGAATTCCTCTTATGGATTATTGTGAAAAACACCATAGAAACTACAGAACAATTTATAGTAGAATATTAAAGAAAAAGAAAACTAATCCAGACTTATCTGCTGAAGAATTGGTTATTTATGCTTTAGAGGATTATCGGTTGCCTGAACGAGGAAAATATTATTATCAGGGAATCACCCTAGGTGAGTATTGTAGAAATAATCAATTGGTTTATACTACTTTTTGTAATAGAATTTTAAAATATAAGCAAAAGCACCCCGAATTATCTGATGATGAGTTAGTGATTTATGCTATAGAAAACTTTGAAAATAGATCATTCAAATATTATTATCAGGGAATGTTGCTTACTGAATATTGTAGAATTCATCAATTAAATTGTAATCACATTTATTATCGGATTTTAGAGCTAAAAGAAATATTCCCTGATTTTTCTAATGATGAATTAGTGATTTATGCTGTAGAAGTGTATGGAAATATCAAAGATATTATTTTTGAACATATGACTTTATCCGAATATTGTTACATAAATATTTTGGATTATAAAGCGATTGTTTCTCATATATTACACTCAAAAAAAGATTATCCTGAGTTATCTGATCAAGAATTAGTTAGCATGGCGGTGCAGAAGTATAAAGAAAGTGTTCAGAATTATCAGTATCATGGGATAGACCTACAAAAGTACTGTCAAAATAATCATTTAAATTATCGAACTATTCTTTGGCGAATCTTGAAGCAACAAAAAGAATGCCCTCGGTTACCTATTCAGCAGATTGTTGATGATGTTGTTGAGCATTTTACCATTTATAATCGTTATTATTATCAAGGAATGCCACTTAAAAAGTATTGTGCTTTGAATAATATTCATTTGAAAACTGTTCTTGTACGGATTTCTAAGCAAAGAAAAATTAATCCTCAACTTACAGATGATGAGTTAGTTTCTTATATCTTGGAAAACTTTAAATATAAAAAATATAAATATTATTATGATGGCATGCCATTAAGTGAGTATTGCCGTCTACATGATGTTAAATATCAAATTCTTTTACAGCGTATTCATAGGATATTACAAGATGTACGTTATTTGGATACTAGAATAGAGGATGTGGTTAGTTTAGCTATTAAAAGTTATGAAAAGAGAAATTATTTTGAACAATTGAACCAGATTTTTAAGGCTTTAAAAGAAGAAAATAATTATTTATATATTGAATCATATTGTCAGTTTTTACATATTAGTTTAGATAATGTAGAAACATTGCGCGGTTTAAATTACAGTTATTTACAAGCCATTAGTTTAATTTGGTATTTTAGCGATTGTTTTGATGAAAATGGGAATAAAATTTTAACCAAAGAGCGTCTTCGTTATGTCTATTCGCTTTTAGATACTGATTTATATGCCCGTAAATATTTTGAATTAGTTGCGTTATATAAGTGTCAAATTCTAGATACTCGAGATATTATTTTAGAAATAGAGGAGCCTTTTTTACAAAAAATTATCCAGCATGTATTATCTCAATATGATATTTCTATTTCTTTTGAACAACTTCATGATGCTTTAGATGAATTAAAAGTACGCTCTTTGGAAATTATTGAACAAAATTATTCTAATGTAGAAGGACAAGTAGTAAGACATTTTAATTTGTCGATTAGGGGATATTTTTTAAAATATATATCAAATCACTTGAGACATACTAATTCTTTGGATGAAGAAATTTATGATGATGGAAAAACAAGATTGGATTTTTTTGTAAGTAAGCCAGTTGTTGAAGAGCAATCTTTCAGTGAGGAGATGCGTAGCATTTTAAGAGAATTATCAGAAGAGGAAATGAGGTTTGTTTTATTGAGGTTCCAAGAGAATATTTCTTATAATGAATTAGCTCGTTTATATCATTTTTCGATTGAAGAAGTTCAAAAGATGGAAAGGGAGATTTTAAAAAATATAAAAGTTAAAATCGAAAATACAAAAAGTAATATCTTAGCAAGAAAGTTAAAGTAGTTATTTTTAATAAATATGGTTAGTATGTAATTGTTTATACATTATATTATTCTTCTGATCAGAAGATTGCAAAAAAACTCTCTAAAAAGCTAGAGAGTTTTATCATAAATTTAATAAAAATTAATTTTTTTCTAATTTGGCAAGTACTGCTTTGGTTGCATCAATTGCCTTTTCACGAACAGCATTAGCAGCGTCCGTAAGCATCGGTTCTCCTTTATCTTTTACATATTCAACTAAGTCTTTAGCGCTTTGTTGGATTGCTTTAGCTTTTTTCTTAGCGATTTCTAGAACCTTTTCTTTATCTAAATCTTTTAGGGCAGCTTCAATTTCTTCTGATTTTTGAACAACGTATTCCTTTACATCATCCATATCAATTTCTTTAGCTTTTTTTACTAAGTCATCTAGTTTAGCTTTTAAATCTGCTCTGGTTTCACTACCTTTTTTTGGTGCAAATAAAATGCCAAGCCCTGCGCCAATGGCTGCTCCACCAAGCAATGCTGCTGCGGTTTTCTTTTTCATCTTTCCATCATCCTTTCCATATATTTTTATTATACAAGATTTTGGGACTTTTTAATACTTTTTCTTCTAAGGATTGACTAGTTTTTGACAAAAAAGTTATAATAATACTACGAGGTTGTTTTTTATGAGTAGTACTAATATTATTTTACTTTTTTTTATTTATTCTTTTATTGGTTGGATTGGTGAAGTGGCCTTAGAATTTGCTCTAAATAGACGATTTGTAAATCGAGGATTTTTGTTAGGACCTTATTGTCCTATTTACGGTTTTGCTATTTTATTCGTATTAGGTGTTTTAGCGCCAAGATTTTCACATCCTATTTCTTTGTTTTTCGCGACAGCTGTTTCTTGTGCTATTTTAGAGTATGCAACAAGTTTTTTCTTAGAAAAAGTTTTTCATGTGAGATGGTGGGATTACTCTAACTTTTATTTTAATCTTAATGGAAGAATTTGTTTGGAAGCTCTTACTTTATTTGGAGTATCATCTGTACTTATTGCTCATTTTATTCAGCCTTTTTTAAATACTTTTTTGCAGAGTATTCCTTTGCCTGTTTTAAATACCATTCAATTTTCATTGCTCTGTCTTTTTGTTCTTGATTGTCTGATTTCTTTTTCTATTTTAAAAAAGGTAAAAAAGGATTTTTCTCAAAAGATTGATGCAACGGATTTAATATCAAAAGAAGTTAATCAAGAATTAAAACGATGTTTAAGCCGTTTTACGAAATAGTTCGCATTTCTTTTTCATTTTCGTTATAATAGTAGCGAAAGGTGGCATTATGTATACTATATTTCTTTATATTTTAGTTTTTTTTCTCTATTCTTTTGTAGGATGGTGTTTGGAGGTTTTATGCAAGCTTGTTTCCGAAAAAAAGTTTGTTAACCGAGGGTTTTTGATTGGTCCTTACTGCCCTATTTACGGTTATGGGGCCATACTTATGAGCGTTTTACTTCAAAGATATTTAGATGATCCGTTTACTTTATTTATTATGATTGTTCTAGTTTGTTCTCTTTTGGAGTATTTTACCAGTTTTTTCTTAGAGAAGATTTTCCATACGAGATGGTGGGATTATACAAAATATCGTTTTAATATTAACGGAAGAATTTGCTTAGAGACAATGATTCCTTTTGGATTATTTGGGCTACTTATTATGTATAAGGTTAATCCGTTTTTCCTAACTCTTTTAGGACATCTTCCACATTTTCTTGTTTATGTTTTGGGAATTTTTCTGCTGATTATTTACATTGTTGACAATGTCATTTCCTTTAAAATCATTAAAAACGTTCAAGAAATTAGTCGCAAAGTACAACAAAAACAGATTATTCGTAAAGATGATACGGAAAGAATTACAAAGCTTGTTCGAAAACAGGTTGAAAAATCAATGAAGATATTTGAAAAAAGACTTATACATGCGTTTCCACATTTACAAGTCTTACGTGAAAAAGTTAAAAGGAGAAAGAAGTAGTAGATTATCTTTCTTTTTTTTGCATACTTTGATAGAAAAAAATGCCAAAACATAACAAAAAGGTACTGGCTAAAAAGCCTCCAAGAATATCGCTTGGATAATGTACACCGAGGTATATGCGACTTATACCAATCAAAAGAATTAGTATGCTTAAAATAATGGTCCCCATTACTTTGATTGACATCGAAAATTTAGATTGCCATAGAAAGTAGATTAGTAGTCCATAAAACATTAGACTACCCATGGCGTGACCGCTTGGAAAAGAGTACCCAGTTTCTTCAATTAAACGAGGATAGTTTGGGCGTGGTCTGGCAAAAAAAAGTTTTAGAATAACATTGGCTGCTGTATTAATAAGCATCATGCTAATTAAAAATTTAAAATTGCTTTTTTTATGAAAGAATAAAAAACCTATAAAAATAAGAATGAGAATATAGTATACGTTTCCTAAGTTAGTTATTCCTTTAAAAAAATTATCTGCATGCCAAGAAGATACAATATTTCTTATGGGTTCATCAAAAAAAATGGGATTACCATTAACGATAAAAATAGTAATAAAGAAAAATAATATAAAGGCAAGAAGGGAAATATATAAGTATGTAATTGTTTTCATATAGGCCTGCTTTCTATTATAAAGTATATCAGAAAAAACGGAATTCATCACCAATTTTAAATAATTAAAAAAAGAAAAGAGTAAATTTTTACTCCTCAAAAAAGACATGATACCATTTTAAGAAACAAAATACATTCCATAGTTTTCGATAATTATCTTTTTTACCTTTTTGATGATCGTCAAGCATTTTTAAAAGTTTTGAAGTCTGAAAGTATTTCTGTGCTGTTTTACTTTGAAAGGTTTCTTTTAGCTCATTGTAAACATCACTTTCTTTCATCCAATCACGAATTGGAACAGGAAAGCCCAATTTTTTCTTTTTATAAGATTCATTTGGAATAACTTTTTTCGCTGACGCTCTTAAAGCTACTTTGGTATTTTCTTTTGTCACTTTATAATCCAATGGCAAAGTGCTTGCAACTTTAAACACTTCTTTGTCAACAAAAGGTACTCTTCCTTCTAAAGAATTTGCCATGGTCATACGATCAGCTTTTTGTAAAATATCTTTCATAAGCCAGAAGTTAATATCGACAGCTTGCATTTTGACAATGTTACTTTCACCCTTAAATTCATCGTACACCGGTTTAGTGATTTCTTTATTGTCTATTGTCACAGGAATTTTTAGGAGTTTTTTCACTTCTTTTTCTGTCCACACTTTATTGACTCCTATATAGCTATCTTCTAGTTTTTGACCACGACGAACTAAAAAATTGATTCCACGAACGGGAGGAAATAAAGAGCAAAATTTCGATATACCGTGACGAATAAAGAAAGGAATTTTATTATAAAAACTATAGTCTACTTCTTCACGATAGTAATTGTATCCACCGAAGAATTCATCTGCACCTTCACCAGATAAAACGACTTTAACATCTTGACTAGCAAGGTTGGCAACAAAGTAAAGGGCGACGATAGCTGGATCACTAGCTGGTTCATCCATATGATACATAATTTTATCTAAAATTTGCATATATTCTTCTTTGGTTATTTTTTTGCTTATATTTGTTATATGTAATTTGTCAGTTAAATCTTTAGCATAATCTATTTCATTATAACGGGGAATATCATAACCAACGGTATAAGTTTTTGCTGGTTTAGCAAGAGAAACTAAATACGATGAATCAATACCACTAGACAAGAATGAGCCTACTTCAACATCGCTTATCATATGATGATCTGTACTATCTTTCATCACTTTATCAATTTCTTTTACTACTTCATCATAATCTTTATGTTCAATTGGAAAAGTTAAGTTAAAGTATCTTTCTATTTTTATTTCACCATCTTTATAAGTTAAACTGTGACCTGCGTCTAATCTTTTTACACCTTCAAAAAACGTTTCTGTGGTTGGCGTAAAACTAAATGATAGATATGCAGATAAAATGGATTCGTTAAATTTTTTTTCAAATTTAGGGTGATCTAAAAAAGCTTTGATTTCAGAGGCAAATAAGAATGAACCCTTGTTTTGATAATAATAAAATGGTTTGATTCCAAAGTGATCTCTAGCACAGAAAAGTGTTTTTTCTTTTATATCGTATAGAGCAAAGGCAAACATTCCCCTTAAGTGTTTTGGCAAGTCACTTCCCCATTCTTGATAACCATATAAAAGGACTTCGGTATCGCTGTTGGTTTGCCATGGATAGTCTTTTAATTCTTTTTTTATTTCCTGATAGTTATAGATCTCACCATTAAAAACAACAACATAATTTCCGTCTTTTGAAAACATTGGCTGGAGTCCGCCTTCAATGTCTATGATAGACAATCGTCTTTGTCCTAAAGCGACATTTCCTCTTACAAAAAAGCCTTCTGCATCTGGCCCACGATGTTTAATGCGATCCGTCATTTTTTTTAATGTCTTTTTCATATTTTTTTCTTTACCTATGAATCCGGCAATTCCACACATAGTTATCACCAATCTCTCTTGTTTATTATTATATCCTTTTTTTCTTCAGATTAAAAGAAAAAAGAAAAATGCGCAGTTTTTTTAAAATTCTGTGCAAATTTAATTATTTTTATCTCAAAATGCACATTTTTTGACAAAAACACGTTTTCTGACAGCAAAAATGCACAGTTTTTTCAAAATTCTGTGCATTTTTAATTTTTCTTATGTTAAAATATACTTATTAAAGGAGATGATTGAAATGCAACCTTTTCAAGGTCAAAAACTACCAATATCTTATTCAATAGATAAAGATTTATTAAAATTGTTAGCCATGGCAAATGAAAAATATGGTGAATATAAAACTGCTTTGAATAACCTTGAGTTTGATCCCAAGCTTTTATTAGATTCATTATTGTTAAATGAAAGTTTGAAATCAACCCAAATTGAAGGCACTCAAATATCGCAGGATGAATTATACTATTTAAAATTTATGCCTCAAAATGATGAAAATAAAGAAATCTATAATTTAAAAAAAGTCATTGAATATGCTGAAACGGTTAAAGAGGAAAAAATATCTATGTCTTTTGTAAATAGACTTCACGAAATATTATTAGACAGTGTGCGTGGAAAAGAAAAAACTCCTGGACAAATACGAACGATTCAAAATTGGAGTGGTCCTAGAGGATGTGCAATAGAAGATGCCACTTATATTCCTCCAGAGCCAAGCGAAGTACCTTTACTACTAGATAATTTATATCAATATATGAATGATCCTTATACTGATCCTCTTTTTATTAATTTGGCTATTTCTCATTCCCAATTTGAAACCATTCATGCTTATCGTGACGGCAATGGAAGACTGGGTAGAGCTTTAATTCCCATTCAATTATCTAAACTAAGCGGAGATATGCCCATTCTATTTTTATCAGAAATTATTGAACTTTATAAACCAAGTTATTATAAGTTTTTAAATGAAAGTCGCAGTGGCAATATGACTGGTTTTATAAAATTTTTTCTACAATGTATTATTGAACAATGTAACAACTATATCTATAAAATATATAAAATTAAAGACCAATATAAAGCCGATTTAGAAGCAGTTAAATGTATTAAAGGAAAGTCTGTTTATCTAGTTATGCCAGCTATTTTGAAGACCGTTATTTTCACTAAGAAGGACATTGAGAATGAGACCGGATTATCGCGTAATTCTGTATCAAATATTATTGAACAACTAGTCCAGTTAGATATTATTGAGCATGATGTTACATATACAAAATGGGCTTATAAATACAAAAAAATTTATACTATATTAAACTCTAATTAAATTTGCACAGAATTTTAAAAAAACTGCGCAAATTTAATTATTTTTATCTCAAAATGCACATTTTTTGACAAAAACACGTTTTCTGACAGCAAAAATGCACAGTTTTTTTAAAATTCTGTGCATTTTTCTTTTAACATGGATAATTGAACTTTTTCTTTTTCTAAGTCTATGCCACATACATAAACTTTGACTATGTCACCTACACTTACGATATCACTTGGGTTTTTGACGAAGGATTTGCTCATTTTAGAAATGTGTACTAAACCATCATCATGTAAACCAATATCTACAAAAGCTCCAAAGCTTGTCACATTCCGAACGGTTCCGGTTAGTTCCATACCTAATTTTAAATCATTTATGGTTAAGACATCACTTTTTAAGACAACGTCATCTAATTTATCTCGGTAGTCCATACCTGGGTTTTGAAGCTCATCGACAATGTCCTGTAAAGTGTATGTATCTGTTGACAAATTCCTACTTAACTCATTGACACTGCATGTTGACAATGCTTCGTTAAATGATGAGGTTCCAAAGTCTTTCAAATCTAGATTTAATTCTTTTAAAAGTTTGTAAACTAGCGGATAACTTTCGGGATGTATTCTCGTTTTATCTAGAACATTTGAGCCATCGACAATTCTTAGGAAACCGATTGATTGTTCATAAACTTTATCACTGAAGCCAGACAATTCTTTTACTTCTTCTCTAGAAGTAAAAGGCTTCTTTTCTCTGAATTTTAAAATGCTATCTATTGTTTTTTTGGTTAGACCTGAAATATGTTTTAAGATACTACTACTAGCTGTATTAATATTCACACCGATTTCATTTACAATTTTAGATACGGTGAAATCTAGGGCTTCGCCAAGTTCCTTTTGATTAACATCATGTTGGTACTCACCTACTCCAATACTTTTTGGATCGATTTTAACTAGTTCTGAAAGAGGGTCTTGAACGCGTCTACCAATGGAAATAGCGCTTCTTTTTTCAACGGTTAGATCTGGAAATTCGGCAATTGCCAGAGGACTTGCTGAATAAACACTAGCACCAGCTTCACTGACTAAGTTATATAAAACTCCTGAGCCTTTAATTGTACTTGCTACAAAGGCTTCGCTTTCTCTTGATGCTGTACCATTACCAATAGCAATGATTTGAACTTTGTATTTATCAATCAATTTTTTTAATGTTTCGGCACTCTTCTCTACTTCTTTTTTAGGCTCGTGAGGATAAATTGTCGCAATTTCTAAAACATTTCCATATGGATTTAAGACGGCTAGTTTACAACCGGTTCGAAAAGCGGGGTCAAATCCTAAAACAACTTTATCTTTAATTGGTTTGGTCATCAAAAGGTGTTCTAAGTTTTCTTGAAAAGTCACGATAGCTTTCTGTTCAGCATCTTCAGTTTTTTCTGCTCTTATTTCCCTTTCCACGCTTGGATAAATTAGCCGTTTTAGAGAATCTTCTATTGCTTCAACAACTGTAGGAACAACAAAAGAATCTTTGTTTTTAATGATCTTATTTTTTAGCATTTCTAAAATATATTCTTTATCAAATTCTAAAGAGACGGATAAAACACCTTCTTTTTCCCCACGATTCATAGCCAGGATACGATAGTGACGCGCATATTTGATTGGTTCATCAAAATCGTAATAAATTTGATATACTTTCTTTTCATCAGTTGCATTCTTTTTTAATTTACTGTGAAAGTGACCATTTTTAAAGATTTCTTGTTTAATTATTTTACGGTAGTAAGCGTTGTCACTGATCCACTCTGCAATAATGTATTTTGCACCTTCAATAGCTTTTGTTGGTTCACAGTTATATCCTGTACTTAAATTTTCTAAATCGCCTTTTGTTGGAAAACTCATAATTTTTTTAGCTAATGGCTCTAACCCCATTTTAATGGCTTCAGATGCCTTTGTCTTTTTCTTTTCTTTAAATGGTCTATATAAGTCTTCTACTTCACTTAATTTTTCACAAGCTAGAATTTGAGCTTTTAATTCATCGGTCATTAAATCCTTTTCTTCAATTAAGCGAATGACATCCTCTTTTCTTTTCAATAGATTTTCTAAGTAAGTATATTCTTTTTCGATCGTCCTGATTTGCTCTTCGTCTAAAGAACCAGTTGCTTCTTTTCTATAACGAGCAATAAAAGGAATGGTAGCGCCTTCTTCTAATAATTTTAAAACTGCTTCTATTTGACTTGTTTTAATTCCCATATTTTTTGCTAATACATCTATATTATTCATATTCTTTACTCCTTTTGCCCATTCATTATAACACGCATTTGCACTTATTTGGTTCTTTTTCTTGAACATTTGTCTTCTGTTTCACACATTTTTGTGATAAGTGCTTGATCTGTTTTCTTTAAAAGACGTTTACAAGCTTTTAAATAACACTGTAGCAGAATCTCTTTTTGACTTAAGTTTTCTTCATCAGCCATTCCTATCACATACTGAGCATCTTCTATAACGATTTCTTTTAAATCCTCATAAAACTCTCCATTAATATTTAGGACGTCAGGTCGATAATCAAAATCTGTTTGAACAAGCATGTAAGAATGACTTTCATCTAAAAACATTGCATACCAAGCAAGGGTTTGTTCGTTGCTTTCTAGTAGTATATTATAGAAATTATTGTTTATAGCTTCTTGCATTTTGGCTAAAGCATTTTCATATTGATATGACGTTTCAGTTGCAATATCAAAATCTAAATTTTCTAATTCACTATAAAATGTCTCTTCACTTATTTGGCCTAAAACATAACGCATCAAAATATATAGTAGTTGTTTGTTTTTTTCGACATCCATTGCATTAATTTCTTCTTCAATAGTCTGGGTACTACTTTTATTACTATAGTTTAGTGGATCATCCTTATTTATTGGTGTTCGATTGACGATGCGATGAAGAACAAGTGTTTCTAATCTTTGCTTGTCTTGATCATTTTCTGGAATCATTTTTAAAAATTCAAATGGAAGACAGTCTTCAGAAGTAAAATAAGCTTTTCGTAAATATAGGCAAAAATCAAAATAGTTATCTGAGGCACAAAGGATGTCTTCTTGTCCATTCAATTTGGCAAACTGTTTTTTTAAATCTATACGGCTACTACTTGGTTCTCCTTTTAACTTACTTATCATCATAGCTTGATATACCTTAAATAATGCAGCATCAATAGATTTGAATTTTTCATATAATTCATCGTATTGTTTCATTTCTTTAAAAGAAAAATTTCGATTTGTTGGATACTCCAGTAGCTCTCTTGCCTTTAGTTCTTCTTCATCTATTTGATAATCAAAAGATAAAGGCTCACAGTTTTCACTACTCAAGATTGCATTGACTTTTGATAATGTTTCTTGGTCAACATCTATATTCTCTTTAAGCAAAGTTAGCATAAGCAATTCCCAGATATCTGCACGATAAGATTCTTTAACTCGTCTTAAGCCGTATTGGAATAACTTTAGTTTTTCTTCCTGTAACTCTTCTTTATCTTTGCCATTAATCAAGTCTATAAATAAAATTCTCATTTTTTTGGCAATGATTTTGATCGCTTCTTCATAGGCTGTATCATTTAATGGTATGGACATTACTTCATGATTTTCATAGTCTTGGTATTTTGCTTCACTTTGGTGATTAAAGTCGTGATAGACTAAACTCATCCAATCTTGATATTCTAAAAAGGCTTCCTGATATATTTTGAAATAAGGATTATTGGGAAGTCTTTTGGTTTCTTCCAGCGTCAGTGCGCTGAAAGATTGATAATACATAAATTCCCATAAGTATTGTAAACGATAAAAACACTTTAATGTCGCAACATTCATATAAGGATTTTTAAGCACATTTAATATATAAAAAGATTCTAAATCAAAATTCAATTCTGATTTCATAAACCCTATTAAATCTAAAAGTTCATGATAATGTTTTTGACCATAGCCCTCTAAAATGTTCTTTTCTTTTTCTTCTAGGTCTTCTAAAAGATCTTTATAAATATCTAAATCGTTCTTTTTTCTTAAAGCCTCTATTTTACTTTTTTGCGTCTCTATTTCCAATAATTGACTTAACTTATTCATGACTACTCCCCTAACTAAAAGTAAGTTTTATTATAGGCTTAAACCCTCAAAAAAACAAGAAAAAAGAACTTATTATAGTTCCTTTTTGCTCAACCTTTTCAAAATGATGAGTCATTTTGAAAAATTGCATTTTCAAACCCAGTTTTTTCTAAGAATGCCTAGTCGGCGATTCTCCATGGATCATCCATCGTTCCTGAACCTAGTTTCAGGCTATCAGGCAACAAATTAATGGTTGGACGCACGCCATAGTTGCTCGTCACAGAACCACCCTCATGCACCGAGCCAATCGAGGTGAGAACAAACTCACGCGACGACGTACGACTGCCGTAGAAATAGCCTGGAGACATTGTCCAATAATAATTTCCTGTATATAAATAATAACCTTGATTATCAACAATATTGCCATAATATCCTCCAGCTAAGTGAATGGTAGTGTGCAAAGTTTTATACACTACCAATTGTTTTTCCCTTTATTTATAAGACCTTTTTCTATATTTTTCTA
>CALVQE010000030.1 GCA_944355355.1 uncultured Bacilli bacterium | reverse complement strand
TTCAATTTTCTTACTTTTGCCTCGAGCTAAAATGCTAGGACATTGATCTAATATTGGAAGTATGGAATACCGAGATAGAATCTCTATAATTGCTTTGATTTCTTTACTTTTTCCTAAAGCTAAAATGCTTGAACATTGATCTAATAAGAAAAGTAATTGATGTTGTCTTAATACATTTAAAACATTCTCAACATCTTCTATATCCTTTCGTTTATATATTCGCTTTGAACTTAAGATCTTGTTTTTAGTATGTTCTGTAATATTATAACGCTCTAAAACATCTTTTAAATCAGTATGGGTAATCATGCTTACTCCTCGTTTCTAAAATAACCCTAACATAGATCTACTAGTATTGCAAGATAAGACCTTAAATAAATCCTCAAAACCTTAAGTAAATAACATCTTAAAGATATTAACAATCTCATTGATTCCTTTAGACATAAAGCTTTCCACCACGCCTGAAAACGCTACTCCAGCCTTAGTTGTTGAATTTGAATAATCTTTATGAATATCACTGACATAGTCTGTGATATCTACATCTTTACCCTCTTTTACATCCTGTTCGAACTGTTCCATTGCTTCTTCTGTAATCGTTGTTTTTTCACTGAGCTTAGCCTCATAATAACCAGCTTCAATCGCAATCGTCAACGAAATATATAAAAGAAACAAAACCAAAAGAACCTTAAAAAACCAAGAGCCACTTTTCTTTTTCTCCACTTTAATCACCAATAATTTCTTTTAATACTTGTGCTAAAAGAATAACTGTATTATTTACCTCACTTATTTTATTATATTGTCCTCCAATCTCAAATAGAAGTGTTTTTGAAGAAAAATCTTGATTATAAATACCATTTACTCCATTACCACCTTTAGTCATTACCCCTCTTGAGATATTAGGAACTAAAGCATTTAACTTCTCATGAATTTTACTCGCTAAAGCAAGATTTTCTTGGTATCCCTCATGATCCGTTCCAATCACAAACAACACTTTCGCATAACTCTTATCCTCATAAGTAACGACAGAACTTTCATAAGAAATCGCATCCCGATGTAAATCAATAAAATATTCCAAAGTAGGATTCTTCTCATACGCATCACTCATCAATAACTTACTAGCCTGATAAGAAGAAGCATAATTCCAACTATTGATCCTAAGTACTTCCGAAATTTGATTCGTTTCCATAATTGTATTTAATCCCATCTTATTTAGCTCTTCCCTTAAGCGATATCCCGCCAGCATAACCGTAGGGACTATATCATGTTCAGATAATGTATCTCCTGTATATTCTTCTCCTTGATGCGTATTATATAAATAAATCCTAGGATTTTCCTTATTCTCTTCCGGCGTAGGATCTGGAATATACTCCTGCAATGATTCAGCGCCATTATAAACTTCATCAGTCACAACACTTTTCCCTATCGTATAATCCAAAAGATAATCAAATACACTTACTTCACTAATCATCTTTTCATTCTTAAACATACTCGATAACATAAAATTTAAAAACTCTTCTTTCTGAAACAAATGCGAAAAATAAGACAAACACATTGCAAAACTAAGAGTAATTAATAAAACAAAGAAAATCACTTTACTCCTCCCCCTACTTCTTTTACTCTTAAATCGCTTAGCCATAATATCACCTGACAATAGTATAAAACAACACCCATAAAAAAAATGTCGTTTTAAGACATTACCGTTTTATTTATAGCTCGAGCCACAAGATTCACAATAATCTCCATATCCTTCTCTAAAGATACATTGTTCATATAACTCTTATGCCACTTAAGCAATGTAGGAAACCCAATAGACAAGACAGGAATATGAAAAGTTTTCCGATCAATTACCTTATTACTACGTAATTGATCTGCAAAAATAATCCCACAATCATTAATCTCCAAAGACCGATTTAAATAAGTTATATTATTTGTTACAAAGCTATCGACTAAAATAATCACATCAGGTTTTAAATAACCCACCACCATCTCAATCAACCGAAATGATGAAATACCTGTCTTATGCGTAGTTTCAGGTGTAAACAAAGCCACTTTTGGAATAGTCAAAAAATCATTATATTGATTCGTCGCAATTAAGTTCTCTAAAACCCGACATCCAAAAGAATCCCCTAATATACTTGAATTACCAAGTCCAACAAACAAGATTGTTCCACCCTTATGATATTTTTTTAAAAATGCTTTAAATGTCTTCGTAAACACTCTAGAAATAGCCTCACTATTTTCATACAAAACCTTATCATCAAACGTAATCGTAAAATAATCTCCACCAGAAACATGATAACGTTTTCCAACACTATCTTGAACCGCAAAATGTTTCACCAAAACATTTTTTTCTTTCTTTTTATAAACCAACTTTTCTTTTTCCAAACCAACACTAGCATCTAAAATCAAATTATGTTTCATAAACTTCACCAATATTAGTATGAAAAAAATTTCCCTATTTATGCTACTTAATCAAAAATTCCCCCGGATACCTCTGATAAAAATCCTGCTTCATCTGTCTAATAAAATGACGATTATAAAAAATAGGATTATGATTCTGAATCACAATTCTCTCTACCCCATAATCCTCAATAATCCGAAAAACTTTAGCCTGTAACTTCTCAAACTCATCATGATCCAAACTATCCATAATATCAATATATAACGTTTCATTTTGATAATATAAATCCATTTCCTTCACCCACATCTAATCTACCAAAAACCAAAGAAAAAAGATATCTTTTCGACAAAAGATATCATATTTAGACTTGTATAACGAATGGATCATTACTCGTTCCAATTCCCCCACTGATCTGAGTGTCAGACTTCAGATTGATCACCGCGCGAACACCAAAGCTGTCCGTCACAACGCCCCAGCCAGAAACGCTAACATCCGAGCTGAGAACGAACTCACGCGCCGTCGTATTACCGACACTGAAAATACCCGGAGACATGGTCCAGTAAGTTAATGAAGAATAGGTATATGCGGATTTATTTAAGTAATTGTTCGCATATCCGGATAAAGCGAGTTCATCAATCGTTATAAGACCTATCGGATAAGTAAGCTCCTTATTTCCCTTGTCACTGGAAGACGTCGTAAATAAATCATTACTCTCATTTGGACAAACTAAACTTGGTGTTTGCAAATTATAGTATCTTTGGTAACCTCCATAATAGGTAGTTCTACCACTTGTACTTACTCCATCTCCATTGTTATTAACAGTAGACAAACTTCGATCGTTACAGAATCCTGAATCAGCTATATAATCTGCATATCCTTTATCTAATATATTTTGTCTATACCAGCTATCTAAATATTTCTTAATATTAGAATCAACTTCATTCGCATTCGTTTGTTCATAAGATGTTCCTAAAGTATTTCCATACATATATCCAACATATGCTGGATCTGTTCGAGTAGTATTAAAAGGAATCGTTGTTCGATTTGAATATCCTAAGCTACTATCAGTTAATTTCATATTCAAATTATTGCCTGTTGCATCAGCTGTTTCTCCAGCATATAAAAGTCTAATACTACCATCCCCATTGATACGGATAATTCGCCAGTAGTAACCAGCAAAGGATACATAGTTGTTCGTAACACTCCCACGGTAGTAATAACTTGTGCCATCTGCATCTTGGATAGCATATAATCCTTTGTCAGATTTATCACTTTCAAGCTCTGTTTGGGTATACTGATATCCCGTCATACGATAAATCATTGTTTTAATCTCTGTTCCACCAGCACCGGTTGTTTTGCTCTCTTCTTTTGTCGCCCCAGTAAGTTCATAAATCGTCGTGCAACCTGAATAACTTTGATAAGGTGAGATTAAATCGGTTGAACTTGTATTAAATCCTGAACCACAATAATAATACTTTTCCTCACCACCATAAGTTAAGGTAGTTGGGTCGACATTTTGATATTCTGTAAACGTATATTTTCCTGTTGTCGAATCAAATTCATATTCTGTGCCAACTCTAACCAAAATGTTTTCGGCTGTTAAATTACTTGCAATTCCTCCTGTTCCAACTAAATCAGGATGAGGCATCGTAGCAGATGTAGTGCTCGTTGCACTTGCATGACTTTCTTGCCAATCAATCAGTGGCGCAGTTTTAGTGAAATCCACTTCTTGTTTTTCACTAATTTTTTGTTTAGCAATTTCTGGGGTTGTTTGATACTCATTTGCCAGAATCGCATCAGCTAAAGTTGTGAATCCTTGATCAACTGGACTATAACTGCCTACATTTGCATTCACAACAATCTTAGTGGCTAAAGTTTTATTCATAGCTTCTGTATCATAAGCTCCGGTTTCTCCATCAAGCCATAATCTTAATGTATAATCAGCAGAATCTCCACTTCCTAATGATCCCTTTGCAAGCACTTTAGAGTCTAAAGATCCCGCAATACTTGTTGTTGTACTTTCATATTCATTTAAATTCTGAACGGCTTCATTATTTAACATAACTCTTATATATTTACTGTCTAAAGTAGTTTCTTCAAGCACTTCTAAATTGATCGTATAATCCGCGAATAAATCGCAAGTATTTGTAATAGTAAAAGAATACGGAACGAGTGATGCTCCTTCTTCATCAGATATTGGATAAGTCTTTTGTAAGTTGATATCATTTTGTTCGTTATTTAAACTTAGAGTAAAACACCCAACTAAAAGTTTATTCATCGTTGTTTGGTTGCGGGTAAATAACCAATATGCATAAGAAGCTCCAATAATGGCGCAAAGAACAATAAAAATACCTATAATTGTTAACCCTTTCTTACGTTTCATATTTAAGCAACCTCCTTAATAGTATAGGGATCATTACTCGTTCCAATTCCCCCACTGATCTGAGTGTCAGACTTCAGATTGATCACCGCGCGAACACCACCGCTGCCCGTCACCCAGTGGTCGTGCACATAGCCAACCGAGTTGAGAACAAGCTCAATCGCCGCCGTATTACTGACGTAGAAACTTCTCGGAGACATGGTCCAGTAAGTTGATGAAGAATAGGTATACGCCGATTTATTTAAGTAATTGATCGCATATCCGGATAAAGCGAGTTCATCAACTGTTATAAGACCTATCGGATAAGTAAGCTTCTTATTTCCCTTGTCACTGGAAGACGTCGTAAATAAATCATTACTCTCATTTGGACAAACTAAACTTGGTGTTTGCAAATTATAGTATCTTTGGTAACCTCCATAATAGGTAGTTCTACCACTTGTACTTACTCCATCTCCATTGTTATTAACAGTAGACAAACTTCGATCGTTACAGAATCCTGAATCAGCTATATAATCTGCATATCCTTTATCTAATATATTTTGTCTATACCAGCTATCTAAATATTTCTTAATATTAGAATCAACTTCATTCGCATTCGTTTGTTCATAAGATGTTCCTAAAGTATTTCCATACATATATCCAACATATGCTGGATCTGTTCGAGTAGTATTAAAAGGAATCGTTGTTCGATTTGAATATCCTAAGCTACTATCAGTTAATTTCATATTCAAATTATTGCCTGTTGCATCAGCTGTTTCTCCAGCATATAAAAGTCTAATACTACCATCCCCATTGATACGGATAATTCGCCAGTAGTAACCAGCAAAGGATACATAGTTGTTCGTAACACTCCCACGGTAGTAATAACTTGTTCCATCCGCATCTTGGATAGCATATAATCCTTTGTCAGATTTATCACTTTCAAGCTCTGTTTGAGTATACTGATATCCCGTCATACGATAAATCATTGTTTTAATCTCTGTTCCACCGGCACCGGTTATTTTGCTCTCTTCTTTTGTCGCCCCAGTAAGTTCATAAATCGTCGTGCAACCTGAATAATTTTGATAAATTGAGATTAAATCAGATGAACTTGTATTAAATCCTGAACTACAATAATAATATTTTTCCTCACCACCATAAGTTAAAGTAGTCGGATCTATATCCTGATATTTTGTAAAGGTATATCTTCCTGTTGTCGAATCAAATTCATATTCTGTGCCAACTCTAACTAAAACATTAGTAGAGGTTAAATTCTTCGTATAATCCTCTCCATTACCTACCAAATCCGGATGTGGCATAGTTGCCGTTGTTTCTGCAGTTGTCTGAGCATGACTCTCTTGCCAATCAATAATTGGTGCCGTTTTGGTAAAATCCACCTCTTGTTTCGAAGCAATTTTTGCTTTAGCATCTTCAACACTTGTTGATTGATATTCATTGACAAGAATCGCATCAGCTAAAGTAGTGAATCCTTGATCAACTGGAGAATACACTCCTACTCCTGCCGTAACAACAATTTGGGAAAGAAAAGATGTACTCATAATATCTTCTTGATATGGTGTATCATAATCAAGCCATAGTCTTAAATTATAGGTTACTTCATCTTCTCCAGATAAACTTCCTTTTTGCAGTAACCGTCCTTCTTGATAACCGTTTAAGGTCACTTCCTCATAATTATTTAATGTTTGAATTTGATTATAGTCCAGTACAGCTGCGACATACTGACTATCTAAAGTTGTCCCATCCGCAATTCCTAAAGCAACTTCATAACTTACAAAAGAATCACAAGTGTTTTTAATGGTAAACGTAAAAGGATCTAAACGCTTTCCTTCCTCATCAGTTATGGGATAGGCATCCTCAATAGTAATCTCTGGACTTTCTTCAACAAGTTCTATCTCTAAACAATTCGTGATTGCTTTATTTGGATCCACTTGATTAAAACTTAATTGCCAATACGCATAAGATAAACTAACAACTAACCCTATTACTACAATAATTCCTATAACTAAGTAAACTCTTTTTGCCTTTCTCATAAACATCTCTCCTACTACATTATTATGGTGCAATCAACACTATTTTAAACAACTGTCGTATTTATTACGATAATCATTATAACAAAAAAACAACTGCAAGTAAATTTACAGTTATTTTACATTCATCAATCTATCTTTTACTTTTTTGCTAACTAAAGACATATCTGCCACAGTACCAATTTTCTCAGTTAACATTTTCATCATTTTACCCATATCTTTCATACTAGCAGGTTTTACTTCCTCGAACACCTTACTAATTTCTTCATCAATTTGTTCTTCACTTAACTCTTCAGGTAAATAAGCTTTTAAGATTTCAATTTCCTTTTCTAAATTAACTATTTCTTCTTGTTTATTATATTTTTCAAATTCAGCAATTGAATCCTTTCTTTGTTTTACATTTCTCTTAATTACTCCCATAACTTCTTCATCAGAAAGTTCTTTCTTTTCTTTAATAGCTTCTAGTTGTAAAGCACTCTTAAGCATTCTTAAAACCGATAACTTAAACTTATCCCCACTTTTCATTGCTTCTTTTAAATCATTACTTATCTTTTCTTGCACATTCATCATCTCCTATAATCATTATATAAGTTTTAAAGAAAATTTCAAGCACAGAAGACTATTTTAATATTCTTTTTTTTCTTCGATGTATTAAATCGCCATGCTCTATTGCACCAATAGCGCTTTGACCATATCACACATTATTGCAACGACTGCTATCATTTATATTCAATGAGGCTATAATTGTATTTTGGTACATTAAAAAACTCCATCTCTTTATATAAGAAATGAAGTTTGATTTTGACTTAGGTCTTCTAAAGTTTCCTAAGTACCAATCAATGAAAATATATCACTTTTATTACTATTTGTCTATAATTTTAGTTGGTTACAATTTGTAACTAACTTATTTTCTTCTTGTTCAGAAATAATTCCAACTATATTAATACAGAATTTCACCTCAAAATCATCCAGTACTACTACTCATCATTATCTTCTAAAAAATACTTAACCATTTTTTCATAATTATCTTGGCTATTTAAACAAGTATCGATTAAATAGCCTTTTTCATTATGAATTTGATATTCTTTAATACCTCGTATATAGAAATCTTTATTTCTATCTTCAATAAAGAAAGGCATTATATCGTTATATAAACACTCTCTAAACATGATCATTCTTCCCACACGACCATTTCCATCTTGAAAAGGATGAATTTTCTCAAATCTAACATGAAATTCGATAATATCTTCAATAGTTTTAGTAGAAATTTTATCATACCACTCTAATAAGGATTTCATATCACTGGCTACATTACTTGGTAAAGAGGTTGTAATATTCCCAACAAAATTTTTCTTCTTTTTATATTCTCCTACGTTAACCCATTCTTTTTCACTATCTGTTAAAGTTCCATCCTTTAAAATAAAGTGAAACTTTTTTATCATATCTTCAGATAATTTATCATCAATAGTATCTAACATATACTTAAATAAAGTAAAATGGTTTTTTGTTTCAGTAGCATCTTTAAGTACAATAACTTTATCACCACTTGTCAAAATTGTCCCTGTATCATAGATACTTGCTGTTTCATCAGGAGTTATAGTTGAACCTTCAATATGATTAGTATTATATGCAAAATCTAATTGAGTTTTATGATAAAGGTTGCCGGATAAATTCATTTTTCTTTGTTCAATCAATGCTTTTTTAATTTTACTTATTTCCATTTTTTTACCTCCTTTACTCGTGATACTTTGTTTTTAACCTTTTCTGAATTGATTATAGCATACATATTGCTATTTAGCATTATTTTTAATATAGTTTTACAAAGTAGATGATTCAAGAATCAAAAAAGAATACAACTTAATGTACTCTTAATAACTACGATGTTTTCTTGAATTACGAATGTTTTTCTTCTTTTCTTCTCTTTTCTTTACCCCTGGTTTTTCATAATGTTTTCTTTTTTTAACTTCTGAAGGGACACCACTTTTTGCCACAACAACCTTAAATCTCTTGATCGCCTTATCAATATCGCCATCTTTTACAATAACTTTATTGGAATTCATACCATAATCCCTCCCTTCATAATTACTACAATAAATTATAACACTAGGAATTTAAGTATGCAAGCGAAAAAATACAGTTTTCACCGTATTTTGTCGTATTTAAACACTCATTAATTCTTTTTCCTTCTCTTTGTATTTCTCATCGACAATTTTATTATAAGTATTAATAAGTTCTTGAATATCCGCGAGTTCTCTTTTTTCTTCATCTTCAGGTAATTCCAAAGCTCTTATTTCATTATTTGCATCTTGCCTAATATTTCGCAAAGCTACTTTAGCTTCTTCACATTCTGCTTTAGCTACTTTAACATATTCTTTTCTTCGTTCTTCCGTAAGTTCTGGAATCGTTAAAATAATCATCTCACCATTATTAACTGGTGTAATCCCTAAATTAGCCTCATTAATCGCCCGTTCCATATCCTTTAAAACACTACGATCAAAAGGTTTAATAAATAATTGTCTAGCTTCTGGAACAGTAATATTTGCCAAACTCTGAATAGGTGTTGGTGTTCCATAATACAAAACATTTATTCCACTTACCATAGCCGGATTAGCTCTTCCAGCCCTTATGTTTAATAATCTTTTTTCTAAAGCCTCCACTGCTTTTTCCATCTGTTTTTCTGTATCCATATCTCATTCCTTCTTTCTATATTCCATTATTTTCGAAAAACTGTTCTAAAAAATCTTGATCTTTTTTTCCAACTAACTCTGCTTCAAACTTTCCTTCTTTAAAATACATTAAATAAGGCGTATACATAAAATTTTGAACGATTCTGTCATCTAAGCTAATAAACTCATTCCAAGCTTCAGAACCCTCATCATACAAATCTCGATCAATATAATATGCTGGTGTATTTATTCCTTCAATTCCAACTTCTAATATAGGTAAATACTTTTCACAAGTATAGCAGTCATCTTTTGAAGACAAAAGCAAAAAAGTTTCCTGCCTCTCTAACTTTTCCAAAACCTCATCTAAAGTCAACTGTTCCAAAAAAGAAATTGAATACGGTTCTTTTGTCTCGCCACCAAAAACACGATCGTTAGGATTAGGACTAGACTTAATAAAACGTAAAACAATTCTATCACCAAAAGCAACTAAAACAATAACAACTACCACCAGAACGCAATAAATTACTTCTCTTGTTTTCTCATCTAAATTAAGCTTTTCTTTTAACTGATTCTTCAAGATACTCCCTCCAAATACTTCTGAAAATAAACACCAAGATCAACGATCTTTTGACTTCTCTTTTCTGGTGTCCAATACTCATCTACACTTGTATCTCCATGCATAATAGAAGTTTCATCATCATAACCAATTATTTCGCCATCTCGCACAAAGACAACTGTTGGAGCATAAATATTCTGTACATCATTATCAAGAATTTGAATATAAGCAGCAAGTTGATTAACAATATTTTCATAATAATGATTATTATTACTTCGATCATTCTTAAAATTATAATAATAGATTTCCTCTACTCCAAATTTCAAAGCAACTTCATTTAACATATCTGCATAAGAACTGCTCCACTTATTCTCCGGAAAAGCCATAAAAATAATTGCTGTTCCCGTATTCAAAGTCTCTAAAACCTCTGAAGCGCTTTTATAGACAAAAACATTATTCGCTGAAATACCGTACTCTTGCGTAAAACTCTCTTGATCCGTTAAACTTCGCTTAGGTGTATTATAATTCTTTGTTCCCAAATAAATAAAAGCAACAATCAAAAAAACAAAACTAATAAAGTAAAATATCTTTTGCCAAGTAGCCATTGGCTTTCGTTCTGCCTTCATATTTACACGCTCCTATGGATATTATATCAAGGAAATAAGGTTTTAAAAAGACACTTTTGTAAAAAAGTGTCTACTCTTGTTAATTTCCTTTAACTTGATTCATAACTTCTTGAGCAAAGTCATCATTTCTCTTTTCCATGCCTTCGCCAACTTCATAACGAATAGCTTTAATAATCTCACCACCGTTATTCTTAACATAAGTATTTACAGAAATTCCACCATCTTTAATGAAAGCTTGTTCTGTTAAACAAATCTCTTTAAAGAATTTATTAATACGACCATCAACCATCTTTTCAGCAATATCAGCAGGTTTACCTTCATTCATAGCTAATTCTTTTTGAATTTCTCTTTCCTTATTCACAACTTCTTCTGGAACATCAGAAACAAAAACATAAGAAGGACGCATAGCAGCTTGTTGCATAGCAACATCTTTAGCTACTTCAGAATTAGCACCTTTTAAAACTACTAAACTAGCAATTCTTCCTCCCATATGAATATAAGTTCCCAAACATTCATCATCAGAAAGAGTTACAATTTCAAAACGACGTAAAGATAATTTTTCACCAATCTTAGCAGTCTTAGCCACAATTAAATCTTTGATCGTACCCTCATTTGCTGGTAACTCCATAGCCTCATCTAAAGTTTTAGCATCACTCTTTAATAAAGATGAACCAATCTCTTCAATCATACTTTGGAACTCTTCATTCTTACTAACAAAGTCAGTCTCTGAATTCACTTCCAAAATTACAGCCTTATTTCCTTCAGCAAAAATATTAGCTAAACCTTCAGCTGCAATACGACTTTCCTTTTTTGTAGCTTTAGCAATACCTTTCTCTCTTAAATAATCTTCAGCTGCAGCCATATCTCCATTTGTTTCCGCAAGAGCCTTTTTGCAATCCATCATGCCAGCTCCTGTTTTTTCTCTTAAATTTTTAACCATTTCTGCGGTTACCATAAACTCAAATCCTTTCTTATTTATTATTTTGCTAATTCTTCTATTAATTCATCCTTCTTCATAGAAGAATAACCCTTAATACCTTTTTCCTTAGCAACTGCTTTTAATTCAGTTAAAGTCATTGCACTGTAATCAACAGTTTCTTCCTTTACTTCCTCTTTAACTTCTTCTTTTTTATCTGCAACTTCTTTTACTTCAGCTTTCTTCTCTTTCTTTTCTTCTTTAGCTGGTGTAGGTTCCTCAACAGTATAATCAACCATCTCTAAACCATTTGCTTCACAAATTGCATTATTCAAAGCTCCAAGAACAACTTTAATAGCTTTAACAGCATCGTCATTACCTGGAATAACATAATCAACATCATCTGGATCACAATTTGTATCAATAAGTCCAAATACTGGAATATTTAGCTTACGAGCTTCACGAATAGCATTCATTTCTTTCTTAGAATCAACAATAATCATTGCTTGAGGCAATTTTACCATATTGCGAATACCAGATAATAAACGATTTAACTTATCATACTCTTTCTTTAATCCAATAACTTCTTTTTTAGGTAAAACTTCGAACACACCGTCTTTTTCCATTTTTTCAATTTCTTCTAAACGATTTACACGACGACGAATCGTTCTGAAATTTGTAAGCGTTCCACCTAACCAACGTTCTGTAACATAGTAAGAATTACTTCTAGCAGCTTCTTCCTTAACAACCTCACTAGCTTGTTTCTTTGTTCCTACAAATAAAAACGTTCCACCGTTTTCAGCAATAGACTTCATCTCAGCATAAGCTACTTCCATTCCCTCAACAGTCTTATCTAGATCGATAATATAAATATCATCTCTAGCTCCATAAATATATGGTTTCATTTTTGGATTCCATCTTTTTGTTTGATGTCCAAAATGAACACCTGCTTCTAATAATACATTCTTAGAAACTACGCTCATAAAAACATCCTCCTTCGTTAATCTTCTGTCTGGATCTACTCACCTTTCTCACTCAACGCCGTGAGCACTTGAAAAAGATAATCCCCAGTACATGTTTATTTGCTTTTATGAAAGCACTCTTATTGTAACAAATATCTTTACGTTGAACAAGTAAAAAACTACGAAAACTTTCAATTTGTTAATTGAAAGTCAAGTGAAACACAAAAAAAGAGGTTTTCCCTCTCATTTATTAGAACTTATCCATTCCGTAAGCTCTTCTTTACTCATTAAACCTACTTTTTTAGAAACTTCTACCCCATTTTTAAACAAAATCATCGTTGGAATAGACATGACACCAAAAGAAACAGCTAACTCTTGATGTTCATCCGTATTAATCTTTAAAATCTTCTCATTATCCATTTCCTCTAAAATACGGCCCATTCTTTGACAAGGTCCACACCAATCCGCATAAAAATCTACAAGGACAACTCCATCTTTAATTTCATCTTCAAACTTTTCATCTTTTAAATATTTAATCATTTATATCCTCCTATTCATATTTTTCTAAAATATCTGATGCTCCAGGAACATTTAATTTACCATTGTCAATTAATTCTTCCACTGCATCCTTTTTAACTATACCATACTTTAATAGAATATCCAAACATTGGCGATTATATTCATCTTTATCCTGAAGGTTTTGATCTTTAATACTAATAATCTCTTGGAATGCTTTATAATACTCCTCCGTTAAATCAGACAAAACCGGACTAGATTCCAAAATACCATTACCTAAATTAGCTTCCGTAATCCATTCATTTGTAGTTGGAATCTGACTTAATAAAAACAAAGTTACAAACACAAAAAGATAGGATTCAAGTAGCCCAAATAAAGCTCCCAATAACTTTGAAGGAATCCCAAGTACAATAGTAAAATTCAAAAGGGTCTCAATTCCTCCCGTAATTTTAATCAAAATCTGTAAAATACTCATTAATATAACATAGACAAGAACAAAAGCAATCGCCTCATATATAATAATATTGAGTACCGTTAACCCTTCAAAATCTCCTGCAAAATTAAAGAAGGGACAAAAAGAATACAACAATTTTGAAACAGGATTCTTTAACGCAAAAGATAAGAAAATAACAACGATCGCTCCAATAAACATCGTCGCACTTTTAATAACCCCACGCTTAAATCCTACAACTGCTCCCATGAGCAAAAAAAGCACAATAATAATATCAATTATACCTGCCATAAACACTCTCCTATTCCACTTCCATTATAATATAATCATCTCAAAATGAAAAGTTTAAAATGTATTTAATCAGGATAAACGCATGAAATTTTAAATCATGTGTTTTTTTCTAATAATTTTGCAATCTCATCTGTATTTAGTAGCTTAAACACATTTTCTATTTCTTTTTCAAAATCTAT
>CALVQE010000029.1 GCA_944355355.1 uncultured Bacilli bacterium | reverse complement strand
GCTAAATCTTCTATTGTGTTAATATCTAAAGCGTTGTCTTGAATTAAATCAGCAAATTTTTTATCTAAATTAAAATTTTTATTTTTCAATATACTACCTCTATTCTATAGAGATAGTATAGCATGATATTATATTAAATTACCCCGGAAAATTTCTTGCACCCCTCTAATCAACAACTTCTTCATGAATATCAGCAGAAGGTTGAATACAATTTTCACATTTTGGTAAAATAAAAAACTGCACAGCTAAAAACCATATTAAATTAATAGCTAAAACAATTAAAATAACTAATTTTAAAGAAATAGCATTTTTCTTTTTAGCCAATTTTTGTTCTAATATTCTGACATCATTAGATAAATCAGGAACATTCATATCAGACGCTGGATGACTTTGTTCATAATTTGTTACAAACGCGTTTTGTTCCTCTTGAATTTCTCCAATTGGCCGGAAAAAAGTCTTAGGAATATCTTGAATATTTTCTTTCTTTTGTCCATCTGTCATATCTAATGTCTCAATGGTTTCATTCTTTTGATCTTTCACAGTCATCCCGCCTATTCTTATCTTATTATAACATACGGCAGACTACGTCCGCAACCTAACTTGCATTATTCCATAAACCAATATATAATAACAAATACAAATTTCAACTGTCAGAAAAAAGGCCGACAGATAAGTCCTTTTCTTAATAATAGCTATTAAGTTTTTTACGTTAGGATTATAAGATTCAATATTATACAGTTGAACATAATAAAATTTTTTATCAACATATAAATTTATATGGGGAAAGGGGCTTTATTGCCTTTTTTACAAAAACTTGTTTTTTATTTATGTATTTAGAATGCAATAGCATAAAAATAGAATGTTTATAAACCAATTTTTTTATCAAAAAAACAAACCCAAAGGTTTGTTGAAATTCTAAATGGCGCTCGATGTAGGACTCGAACCTACGACCTAACGGTTAACAGCCGTGCGCTCTACCGACTGAGCTAATCGAGCAGTACATGATGATTATATAGCAAAAATATCCCTAATGTCAATAAAAAACTATCACTAAATCACAAATTCTTAATTCTCAAAGTAAATGCAGGTTTATGTTCAAGACCTGCATTTAGTCTGAGAAGTCACCCTAAATCACAAATTTTTCTACTTAACCGACTTCAAAAAAGTCACATACATTACTTTAGGTGGTAAATATGGTAATTATAAGTGCAATAGTTACAAGCATTGATTCCTTAGTAATCGGATTCACCCTAAAAAAAGAAAAACTTAATTATAAGAATTTTACTTTAATCTTCTTCTTTAACTTTCTTATTTTTCTTACATTTCAAATCTTTTTTCAGAAATATCTTCATTTTCTAGCAAACAACTATCTTCGTTCATTAATATTTATTCTCTTAGCCATAACCTCATTAAAAGAAGAAAATCAAAACATTCAAAATCCATCGCAAACAAAACTCCTTCTAATACTTATGAATAACTCCATAGATGGTTTACTATTAGCTATAACCTTCATTAACCAACTACCACTTCTTTTTACAAGCCTAACTTTTAGTGGCTTTAGCACCTTTTTCCTATTTCTTGGTTATATTCACTCTTCCAAAATAAAAGAAAGAAAATATTTAACAACCATTCTCTTTCTCCTTTTAGCACTCATCAATTTGTTTTAAATAAGTAGCATAATCATCCAAAATAGTCATTAAAGATTGCTCATCCTTTGCCTCACAAATCTTTTGTTTCATCTCTTTACTATTAGGCATTCCTTTTAAATAATATAAAATATTAGAACGAATTTCCAACAAAGCTACTTTTAAATCCTTATCCTCTTTTAATAATTGAAAATGCATTTTCATCATAGCAATTTTTTCTTCATAAGAAACTTTTTCTGGAAGCGTTCCATCTTCTAAATAGCAAACACAATCCCGAATGAGCCAAGGATTTCCAAGAACACCTCTACCAATCATTACAGCATCACAACCAGTTTCAAGAAGCATTCGAGAAGCATCATAACAAGATTGAACATCTCCATTACCTATAACTGGAATAGAAACAGCTTCCTTAACCAATTTAATGTACTCCCATCTTGCCTTGCCACTATAACCCTGACTTCGAGTACGTGCGTGTAAAGTAATTGCTTGAGCTCCAGCTTTTTCAATAACCTCAGCAACCTCTACACAATTAATAGAATTTTCATCCCAACCTAACCGTATTTTTACAGTAACAGGCACCGAAACAGCTTTAACAACAGCAGAAACAATTTCAAAAATCTTATCAGGATCTTTCAAAAGCGCGCTTCCAGCCTGAGCTGCCAAAGCAACCTTAGGCACAGGACATCCCATATTAATATCAATAATATCCGGACACATAACCTTTTCCACAATTTTAGCCGCCTCTACAAATGTATCCACGTCACTACCAAAAATTTGCTGAGCAATAGGCCTTTCTTCGTCATCCATTTTTAATAATCTTAAAGTTTTTTCATTACCATAAGTTAAAGCCTTATCACTTACCATTTCAGCAAATACTAAACCAGCTCCCATTTTCTTTATAATTTTACGAAAACTAGTATTCGAATAACCAGCCATAGGCGCTAATACAATCTGATTTGGAATAAGAACGTTACCAATTTTAAAGGTCGTCAACTACAGTTAACTCCTCATTATTTTGTAGTAAAAAGGCATTAGCTTCATCACGATCAACATGAAACTCTAAAATCCCTTTTTCTGTAGCTTTAATATGTGCAAACATATCTCCCTCACGCTCTCCATTTATTCTAACTCGAACAACCTGATCATTTTTAACATGATACTTTTCCAAATCACTCAAAGACATATGAATATGACATTGAGCCATAATACAAGCTTCATTTAAAGTTACTTCTCCCTTATCTCCAATAACCGTAATAGATTCAGAACCAGCTAAATCCCCACTCTTACGAACAGGAGGATTTACCCCTAATATAAAGGCATCACTAGCCGAAATTTCTACTTGATTATAAGCCCGAAAAGGTCCTAAAAGACGAACTCTCTCTATATTTCCCTTAGGTCCTTTTAAAATAACTAATTTATCTGTAGCATATTCACCTGTTTGTTTTAAATCTTTTACCTTATTTGGTTCATCATCAAATAATTGATCATAAACTTCACGTGTCAAATGTAAATGATGATTACTAATTCCAACTTGAACTTTAAATTCCATAATATTAACCCTTCTTTCCATCACAAAAGTATTATATCAAAAATTTTGGCCATAATAAAGTCAAGGAGGAAACAAATGAAAAACAATAACTGCAGTGACTGCTCAAGCAAAACAGTCGAAGGTCGTGCCTATATAGACAAAGAAACAGGACTACTATGTATCGATCTAAAACGTCAAGACTATCCCACAGACAAAGATATACTAGTTCCATATGTATGCACGACATGTGGTGAAACAACTTGGAAAACAAAATCACCAACTGAACAAAAAGATTGATTCCATTTCAGTCTTTTTTCATTGCAAAAAGAAGATGATACAATCATCTTCCCGAAAAAAAGTTTGAGTCTTACATTATTTTTACATTGTATAGAGATTTTGTTTTAACAAAAACGATTAACGATCAGCAATCACTTCCTTTCATGAATACATAATATATTTATTATGTGAAAATATCGCAAAGAAAAAGTGAATAAAAAACAAAATCGAAAAGCAAAAAAAGAAGAGAACATTAAAAAGGTCGTTCTCTTCCGTAAAGTGTGAGTTTGAGTTTATATGTTATTTATATTGTATAGAGTTTTTATATATATTTTTTTACAAAATATATGGATCGTATCTTATTCTTATCACTTCTCCTTTCTTGATATACATAATACACTTGTTTTATGAAGTTTATGTGAAGATGAAGTGAATATTTGGAAAATTTATCCAAAATGTAAACTACTACTTTCTTTTTATATGAAAGTAAAAAGTTGTTCCCTTATTTTTTACAGACTTCACACCATATTCAAATTTATGTTTTTCTAAAATCGTTTTTACAATAGACAATCCTAATCCTGTACCAACAACATTACGTTGATGATTTTTCTCGTTCTTATAATACTTGTTCCAAATAAAATTAATTTCCTCAGGCTTAATTCCTTTCCCTGTATCAATAATTTCTACTAAATAAGAATCTTTTTCTTTTTTTACTTTAATAGTTATTGTCTTATCCTTACCAGTATAATTAATAGCGTTATTAATCAAGTTATATAATACTTGATTAATTTTCTGTTTGTCTGCCAAAACAATAGCTTCCTTAGGGGCCTGAACATTAATTTTATAATCTTCAGTTTCTTTAATAATTTGATAACGATTAACAATAGTATTTAGCTCGCTAATCAAATCAAACTCAGTAATATTCATTTCATCCGCATTAGCCTGCATTTTAGAAAGTGTTAAAATATCATTAACTAAAATATTTAAACGATCAACCTCATCCATAATAATATTACAATGGTCATTTCGTTTTTTATCATCCTTATAGCTCATATCACGAACCATTTCAGCATAAGCTTTAATCATCGTAAGTGGGGTCTTTAAATCATGAGAAACATTAGCCATCAAATCACGTCTAAGCTCGTCCATCTTCATCATATCTTGCCCAGCATGATCCAAAACATTAGCAAGATCATCTACCTCTTGAATACCATAATTTGGAAAATCCACTTTTGTACCCGAACCTAACTTCTTAGCCCGCTTCGTAATATCCAAAATAGGACCAGTCAATTTTTGTGACAAGAAATAAGCAATCACACATGCAAAAATGATAGCAATAATAGTCAAATAAATTAACTGATTTTTCAAAATACGATTCGAACCACTTAAATCCTCTAAAGTATTATAAAGAAAGACAACACCAGTATCGAGCTTAACGCCATACAAATAAGCCTTCGTTTCATATTCTTCATTAACCAAATGATACGGTTTTGAATTTACTCCAGATTGAATAAATTCCGATTCAATATTCAAAATTGTCGGATTATTCTTACCTAAAGCACATCCAACCATCAAAGTATTATAATGAATATTCGTCCCATTATCTCCATAATACTCTATACAGACCTCATTTTTATAAGCAACTTTCTCTAAAGTTTCTCCCAAATTCGTTATAGGTGTTTGTTGAATAGATGTAGCCAATTGTTTCAAATTCTCCATCTGATAGCTTTCATAAGAATACTTCAAATAAAATATTTGGAATACCCATAACAACAGCAATATCGTAACACTAAACAAGATAAAATAAGTTAAAGTTTTATGATGAAAACTATTATACTTACTCTTCATATTCAAACTTATATCCTACCTTACGGATTGTTTTAATATACTTACCATAATCTCCTAACTGATGTCTAAGCGTTTTCACATGCGTATCTACAGTTCGATCATCACCATAAAAATCATAACCCCAAATACTTGTTAACAATTGCTCGCGAGACAAAGCAATATGATGATTTTGCAAAAAACATTTTAATAACTCATACTCTTTAGGAGTAAGAGAAATAAGCTTTCCTTTAATTTTCACTTCATGCGCAACATCATCTAAAACCAAAGCACCATACTGAATTTTTTCCGTATTTAAAACATGCCTTTTAGTAATTGCTTTAACCCTAGCCACTAACTCCTTAGGACTAAATGGCTTCGTTACATAATCATCAATCCCTAAATCAAAACCAATCAATTTATCAAACTCTTCACCACGTGCCGACAACATAAGAACGGGAATATTTTTTAACTTTTTCAACTCTTTAACCGCCTGAAAGCCATCCTTTTTAGGCATCATAATATCCATAATAACCAAATCATAATCATTAATCGCAATTTTATCAATAGCTTCATCCCCATCACTGGCTTCATCTACCATAAAATTTTCTGCCTCTAAATATTCACGAACAACTTCCCGAATAAGAGCTTCATCATCAACAATTAAAATTCGCATAATTCACCTTCTTTTCTGCTTATATTATAACAGAAATGTGAAAAATGCATGAAAAATATTTAAATCCAAAGCATACTCTCTATTTCCAAAACTTGTTCAATAAATCCTATATCTTTTACCTTTTCAATATCATGAATGCTCATAGCCACATAATAAACTTTTTCATATATGTCCTTAACCAAATATAAAACAAGCTCAGAAGCCTTCAATTGTTTAGCTAAACAAAGTTCAACATAAAACTCTCTCTTATCTTTTTCAAATATTTCTAAAAGAATCTTTATAACATCCCAAGACAAAGAAAGCATCTTTTTTGGTGGATGAGAAGGATAAAGAAAATATAACTTTTGCATCAAAAAAAATTCATTAACATCACCATAATTTATAAACTTTTCAGGCATTTCAGCGACTAACTTTTCTAAGAATAACTTATTTTTCGTCAAAAAAGCCATCCTGTTCGTATACCACTCATCCCCATCTGTTAGATTCAAAGAAACATCTTTAACACTCTCATAAACCTCAGGCATCCGCTCTATCAAAAAATCAAAAAATTCCTGTTGCATACCAAGTCCTTTCTAGGAAGTACCTCCTAACTATATATACCGCTTTAACCCTAAAAATCCTTTAAAAAAAGAAAGATTTTTCATCTTTCCTCTAAAATAACATTATGATAAATATCTGTAACATCATCAATTTCATCTAACATATGATAAAGCTTATGAAAGGTCTCCATATCCTCATCACTTAAAGTAACTTTATCCTTAGCATACATTCCCTCTTCATCCAATTCATAAACAACATCCGGAAGAACACTCTCAACAACATCCTTTACTTTATTATGCAAACTTGGATTCACTGAAATTAAAACTTCTCCATCATTCACTTCAAATTCAACAGGCTCAATTCCTGCCTCTAATAAAGCATTAAAAATATCTTCTTCTTTATCTGTCTTAAAACTAACAATAGCCAAATAATCATAATTATAAGAAACCGAATTATTAACACCTAAACTCTTATGGACTTTATTAAAAGCAGCCCGAACCATACCAACAGTTCGGTTAACATTATCTGTTAAAGTACGAATAATTAAAGTAGATGCACCAGGTCCAAATCCTTCATAAGTAACAACCTCATAATTTTCTCCAGTATTCCCTTTAGCTTTAAGAATCGCACGGTTAATAATATCACTTGGCACCTGTTCTTTCTTTGCTTTCTCTACCAGTCTTTTTAAACTGACATTACTTTCAACATCGGGCGTTCCCTTCTTAGCTGCCAAATAAATCTCTTTAGCATAGTTAGTATATAATTTTGCTTTCGCAGCACCAGTCTTTTGAATACTAGCTTTACGAACCTCATAAGCACGTCCCATACAATCCCTCCTCAATCAACTTAAATATTATACACAATTATTCAAAAAATGTCATCAAGAATAAAAGAATAAAACCTAAACTTATTCCAAAATAAGTAAAACGATTATTACGATAATTAAATATTTCTCTTAAAAGCTCAAACAAAGCAATATATAAAATCATACCACACGCAATACAAACCAAGAAAAACAATGGCACATCAGAAAGCGAAGAACCCAAGAAAAATAAAACCAATCCCCCAACAAAACTAGAAAGAGATAATAAAGCCATCATTCCCCATTGCATCTTTCTACCTTGTTTAGACAACTCCATATTACTTGCTACTTCAATTCCTAAAGGCAAATTGTGTAAACTAACACCTAACATCATCAATACACCAGCCCCAAAACTCTCAGTCGCAATAATATATAGACTCATTCCCTCTAAAATATTATGCAACACCAAAGAAATCGCTAAAATAAAGCCAATGTGAAACAAATGTGAATTATGTTCCTTCAAATTATCATTTTCATCCTTATGATGATGGTGATGATGGGGTAAAAACAAATCAAAAACCTTTAAAATTAAAGCTCCAAGACCAATAAATAACAAGGTAATCAAAATTTTATAAGATTTACTTCCATTCAAAGCAGCAGTTAACTCAATAATCTCAGGAACTAAATCAAAAAACAACATTCCAAGCATAATAATTAAAGCTAAACTAGTAGCCAAAATCGATAACTCCTTCTTAGCCTTAACAAAACGCACAACAATAAAACCTAAAAGAAAAAAAAGACCACTAAATAAAGTCAAAACCAAAGCTTGCAAACTCATAAAAATTTCACCATCCAATCAAATTGTATCATAAACAAGTCAAAAGAAAAAGACCAATTTGGTCTACTTCACAGGTACAGCATCAATAGACAACTTACCTGAAAAACTTCCATTAGTTAAATAGAGCTGATCAACATTTGCATCATTTTCTAGCCAAAGATAAAAATCAACAGTATCTGTAGCCCCAATAACAAGAGACTGACTCTCACCATCCCCAAACAAATTCTTAGTTTGACCACTAACAATATCTGGATTTTCCTTATCAATAGTTGTTCCTTCAGGTGTGATACTAGAATCAGCAAAATCTCCAGTATAAGTCTTAGCCCCTTCCGTACCAGCATTAATTACAATCGCCCATTTAAAATACTTACTATATAAATTCTTAGAAAGACTCATTTCAACTAACTTAAGCATATACACCGCATTAAGATTAGAAGCAGACTCATTAGTAATAGTAAAAGAAACCTTCTCAGCTGAATTCAAATAATCACTACCATCAATTAAAGCAAGTCTAGACGCATCAATAGCCGAAACATTATCCAAATTCGTTGTAATATTTAAAATTCCAGCCTCATTATTAGGCACAGTAGCATTTCCTCTTAACCAAGCAGAATAATAAGCATAACTCACGCTTACACCAATAACCACAATAGCCACAACCAAAACAGCTATAATAATCCCGTTTTTCATCGAACTTCTTGAAGATCCAGTTTGTCCCTTTTCCATACTCATTCTCCTAATCTACTATTATTATACAAAAAGAAATCTATTTTCACAAGTTTAACTTCCTGCCTTGTAAAAAACAACACCCATTTTTTCTCCATCAGGAATTACAATTAAAACCCCACTATCATCATAACCTAAAGACTCTTCATAAGTCCAATCTAAAGCCACCCGATATCCATCAACAACACTTTCATCTGGCATAGTATACGTAATCTCTGAAATCTCACTGACAGTAACACTAGCCACTACAGGTAAATCCTGTGTTCTTGTTCCATCTAAATTATTCTCGACAGTTTTATAAATAGAACTTTCAACAACAGATTTAAAAGAATCAACTGCTCCAGAATAAACATATTCTGTACCCCCAACATCATATCGACTAAGCTTATTATCAATAGTAAACAAATCAACAATAAATAACTCACTAATCAATTTAACATATTCTTCCGTATCGTACTCTGGAACATTTAAAAGATTCTTAAGTTCCTCAAATAACTGTTCAAAAAGTAAAGTATCTCTATCTTCCAAATTGTACCCATATTCCTCAATCGTATTAGTTACAACAGTTTCTTTAACTGGTGGTTCAACCGTAGGCTCAGTTCTAAAAAAAGTAAAATAAACAAAAACACCACCCGCAATAAGAACAATAAAAATCAAAAGAATCAAAAGAATTTTATATTTTTTTTTCATACCAATCTGGCCTTTCTATAATACAAAATTATAACACAAGCTCACCTAGCTTGCAATATAGCACAAGTTAAATTCTATGAACAATTCTTTTCGAAAATAATAAAACTAACAATTATTCCTTCAATTCGCAAAATTTAGTTTTTAAGAAAAAATAAGGGATTTTATGAACAAATATGTACTAAAAACTTATATAAGTTAATGAAAATTTAGTATGATTGGCTTCTGGTTTAAAATAAAAATTAGTGAAATTTTTAGTTTTTTTACATTCAAAATATTTTTATCTCTTTATTTTCCTAGATTTTTTAACAATTTATGAATTTTGCGAATTGAAGCAATTATTCAAAAGAGACTAGACAAACACATAACTTCATGATACACTTATGCGCGGAGGAAAAAAAATGATAAGTTTTAAAAAAATTAGTCTAAGTCTAATAATCTTAGGAACATTATTTTTTACTGGGTGTACATCCAAAGTTCAAAACATCGAAGGAAGCCTAGAAGAAATTATGACCAAACTATACGAAGGCATAAGCGAAGATCAATTACCAATGGCTTTGTCAAACATTGAAATCACAAATGAAAATGTTGAATCCTACTTAGGAACAAGCGACATTGAATTTGAAAGTGCTTTAGCTTCTGAATCAATGGTAGGATCAATTGCCCATTCGGTTATTTTAGTACGTGCCAAAGAGAATCAAGACATTGAAGCTTTAAAAGCAAAAATTGAAGAAAGCATCAATCCAAACAAATGGATTTGTGTAACAGCAGAAAATGTCATTGTCAAAAATAAAGGAAATCTAATTTTAGTTATCATGTCAAACGAATTAGCTTCTTCAATAGAACAAAATTTTGACAAATTATCTTAAGCCTTAAAAAAGGCTTTTTTTTAAAGGAGGTTTTTTATGGTCTTTTCAAGCATTACATTTCTCTACTATTTTCTACCATTATGTATATTATGTCATTTTCTAGTTCCAACCCGCTATCGAAATAAAATTCTACTAATTTTTAGTCTAATTTTTTATTTCTATGGTGAATCAAAATACATCATCGTTTTGATCTTCTCTTGTATTTTAAATTACTATGCTGGCAATCTAATTTTAAAATACCCTGAACACAAAAAACAAATCTTAATAGGATCCTTACTGATTAACTTTGGTTTACTCTTCTATTTCAAATATTTCAATTTTTTTATAACAAACATAAATCATATTTTCCAAACCAGCCTTCCAATCTTACAGATCATCATGCCAATAGGAATAAGCTTTTTTACTTTCCAAGCAACAAGCTATGTTATAGACATTTATAAAAACGAAATAAAACCGGCCAAAAGCCTATTAGACTTTGCTACCTATTTAACTTTGTTTCCTCAACTTATCGCTGGCCCAATCGTTCGTTATGAAACCGTCGAACAAGAAATGAACGAGCGTCCAACAAAAGCTCACTTAGTTGCTCAAGGATTAAAACGATTCATCATTGGCTTAGGAAAAAAAGTTCTCATTGCTAACCTACTAGGTGCGTTTGCTGAAAGTTTAAGCTCACTAGCAACACCAACACTTTTAAGTTACTGGTTAAAAGCTCTAGCATACACCTTTCAAATCTATTATGATTTTTCAGGCTACAGCGATATGGCTATTGGTCTTGGTCTTGTCTTTGGTTTTCATTTTCTCGAAAACTTCAACTACCCACTAATCGCCAAGAGCATCACAGACTTCTGGCACAGATGGCACATTTCCCTATCTACCTGGTTTAGAGATTATCTCTACATTCCCCTTGGTGGAAACCGTCATGGCAAGAAAAAACAAATAAGAAACATCCTAATTGTCTGGTTTACAACCGGTTTATGGCACGGAGCAAGTTGGAACTTCATCTTATGGGGACTCTACTTTGGTATTCTCTTACTTTTAGAGAAATTCGTCTTTAAAAAATTTCTAGACAAACATAAAATATTTGGCCATATATCTACTTTCATATTAATTCTATTTAGCTTTGTCATTTTCGAAACAGAATCAATATCCGACATCATCCTATTCTTCAAAGGACTATTTGATTTAGGAGGACCATTTACCTCTATCGAAACAAACTTTTATTTAAAAAATTACTTTGTCATTCTATTAATAGCCTTCATAGGCATGGGTCCATGGCTAAAAAAACTCTATACAAAAATAAACTCTACAACTACAGGCCAAAAAATATTAAATATCTTAGAGCCTATTAGCTTAATGGTTTTATTATTGGTAATAACAGGCTTTATAATTGATGACTCATACAACCCATTTTTATACTTTAGATTTTAGGAGGAACACATGAAAGATAAACTAACTATTATTTGTATTTTAGGGCCACTATTTCTATTATCCATACTAGGAATATGTACCCCAGATGCTGAACTTTCAAAAGAAGAAAGAAGAAAACTAGAACAACTTCCAGAATTCTCTTGGACAAACGTTAAAAACAATACTTATTTTCCCAAATGGACTGACTACCTTACAGATCAATTTCCTTGCCGTGATGAATTTAGAAAACTAAAAGGACTAATCTCGCTAAATGTTTTTCAAAAAAGCGAAGAAAACAATGTCATTCAAATTGATGACACATTATATGAAATAAATCCTTACATAGACGAAAAATCCCTTACTCACTTTACCGACCTATTAAATAAAACCATAGCAACTTATAACAATGCTTCAAACATTTATTACAGCATTATTCCAGATAAGACCTACTACTTAGAAGGCAAAAACATTCCTAAACTAGACTACACTTCTCTAACAAACCAAATCAAAGAAGAATTTAAAAACTATACCTACATTTCCCTATTTGAAGAATTAAACAAAGAAAGCTACTTTCAAACCGATATTCATTGGAAACAATCTGCCCTCGAAAACGTCGTAAAAAAACTAAAAAAAGAAATGAATCTTCCTACCAACAACCTATCATGGACAAAACAAGAAGTATCACCTTTCTATGGAGCATTAAAATCACGAATTCCTAATAACATTCCCGAAGAAACAATTACCTTCTATATCAACGATATAATCGAACAAGCAACCGTTTACAACTACGAAAAACAAACTACTGAAAAAGTTTATCAAAAAGAAAACATAAATCACCTAGACGGCTATGATGTTTTTCTAAGTGGTGCCAGCGCTCTGCTTATAATTGAAAATCCAAACGCAACCACAAATAAAGAACTTGTCGTATTTAGAGATTCATTTGCCAGCACCCTTATTCCATTACTAATACCTGAATACCAAAAAATAACCTTAATCGATCTACGATATATTGGAAGCGAATATCTAAAAAACATCCCTGAAATAACATTTCAAAATAATCCTGACATTTTATTACTTTACAGTATTCCCGTCATTAACAATAGCTATACATTAAAATAACCTTTTCAAAAACAAAAAACTTTGATAAAATACCATAGGCATTAGGAGGTAATCATGCTAGAAAGTTTTCAATTTATTACCATATTTATTGAAGGATTAATTTCCTTTTTTTCACCTTGTATTATCCCAATTATCCCATTATATATGAGCTATTTAGCTGGAAATGCAAAAACAGTAAATAAAGATGGCAGTATTACATACAAAAGAAAAACAACTCTTCTTCATACCTTTTTCTTTGTTTTAGGAATATCAGTATCCTTTTTTATCCTAGGGCTATCTTTCACTGCCTTAGGAAAATTCTTTCAAGATACAAAATATATTCTTTTAATCCTATGTGGTATTCTTATAATAATCATGGGTTTATTCCAAACAGGCATAATCAAAATCAAATTTTTACAAAAAGAACGTAAAATACATGCTAACGTAAATTTAAAAAAGATGAATCCTTTCCTCGCATTTACATTAGGATTCTTATTTAGCTTTGCCTGGACACCATGTGTCGGTCCAGCCCTTTCTTCCGTATTAATGATGGCAGGAAGCGTCAGTAGCATGCTTATTGGTAATTTATACGTTCTTATTTATGCCATTGGCTTTATTATACCCTTTCTAATATTAGGTCTATTTACAAGCGAAGCCTTAAATCTTTTAAAAAAGCATCAAAAAACATTAATGAATCTTGTAAAAATAGGTGGCGTATTACTGATGATTATAGGCGGAATATTAATATATCAAGGAATAGAGTTCATTCCTCAACAAGTCCCTAATAGTTGTTCAGCTAATGAAGACGGTCTTCTAAACTGTGGAACAGAAAATAATATTGATTTAACCACCCCACCTAACTTCACTTTAAAAGATTTAAACGAAAACACCTACACCCTAACCGATTTCAAAGAAAAAACCATTTTTCTAAACTTTTGGTCTATGAAATGCAATATATGTAAAGAAGAACTAGAAAGCATCGAAAAGCTTTATCAAGAATATCAAAACAAAGACATCATTATTTTAACCATCATAAGTCCAAAAGAAAGTAATGCCACAAAAGAAGAAATAAAAACATATATAGAAGACCACAACTATACCTTTCCGGTCTTAATAGACGAAGAAAGCACAATATTTAACAACTACCACATTACATCCTACCCAAATTCATTTATCATAAAAGATCAAGAAATCAAACAAAAAATTCCTGGAGCATTACCATATGACCAACTAAAAAAACGAATTGAACAAAACGTTAATCAACCAAGCTAGTTACCCAAACTAGCTTTTTTTATACAAGAAAAATGAAAAATGATGCTCATTTTTCATAAGAATTCCTAACGGAATTCCTTTTCTTATGGTATCCTATTA
>CALVQE010000028.1 GCA_944355355.1 uncultured Bacilli bacterium | reverse complement strand
ACCGGAATGGACATACCTCTGGTGTATCTGTTGTAACGCCAGTTGCAGCGCAGAGTAGCTATGTATGGACGGGATAATCGCTGAAAGCATCTAAGCGAGAAGCCTCCTCCAAGATGAATTTTCCCATTCCTCGTGAAGTAAGAACCGTTGCAGACTACAACGTTGATAGGCTAGAGGTGGAAGCGTAGTAATACGTTGAGCTGACTAGTACTAATAGTTCGAGGATTTAACTTAATATTTTAATTGTGAGTAGTACATTATCTTGTTTTTAAAGGACAAAATCCTTTCAGGTGACGATAGCCTAGTGGATACACCTCTTCCCATCCCGAACAGAGAAGTTAAGCACTAGAACGCCGACGATAGTATAAGCGAAAATAGGAAGTTGCCTGTTTTTTTTTGTTTAAAAACCAATTTAAAGGATTTAGGTGACATAATGAACAAAATATCTGAACTTATTATGTTAAAGATTGCATTAAAAGCTTCATTAGAAAGGATTTCAATAATTGATCCACTAAATGCAAATAAAAGCTTTCTATTGGAATATGAGTTTGATAAAACATATATTACACAAAATTACTACTCTTTTCTAAACTTAAAAATGGCTTTAGAAAATGACAATAGATTAGAAGTTTTTTTGATTCAAGCTGTAAATTTTTTCTCAGCTTTACCCAATTGCGAAATCTATACATGTTTTAGCCATGCTTTGACAATTAAGTTGTTAAAAATGCTAGAAAAAGATCATTGTATTACTTAACTAACTTATCAAAAAGCTTTCAATAGTATTTTAGAAGCAGAGTATAGAAATTTTGGCGCGAAAGAAACAAGTAAAAATATACAATTGTATAAGATAACATTTAGAAAAATATGGTCACCAATACCAGAAGAAATTATCGATATTTTTAAAAGTTTAGATTTGAATTCAGAATCATTAGCTTTTTATTATAATGAATATGGCGATTTACAAATTATGATTCCTGAAAAAAGAACAGAATTAAAAGTATATTTAGAATATATAAAACTTATTTTAATCAATATGAAAATGAATGCTGAAGATATTCATACGTCGACAAAGCATTATTATAGATTACTAAAAAAATGTCAAATATTGACGAAATAGAAAGTATTTATTGCATTATAAAATCTACTATATTAAAATTACTTTAGGTGATAAAAATGGATTTTAAAATAACATCAAAAGAAGAAATGGATACGCTTGAATTAGCGCAAAACATTGAAAGTGAAAAATTTCCAAATATGGTGCTATGTTTGATTGGTGAATTAGGAACGGGCAAAACAGTTTTTGTAAAGGGATTTGCTCAAGCCCTAGGAATTAATGAAACAATAACCTCACCAACATTTAATATTGTCAAAGAATATGACGGAGGAGAGCTTCCTTTATATCATATGGACGTATATCGTTTAGAAGACGAAAAAAAGGATAGTATTGGCTTAACTGATTATTTTACAAAAGGAGGAATAACGATAATCGAATGGTCTGATTTAATTACAGATGAATTACCAGAAGAAAGATTGGAAATTTATTTTCGCTTTATCGATGAAAATACAAGATCAATTGTCTTAAAACCATATGGAAAAATGTATGAAGACATTTGTGATGCGGTCCTTTAAAAGGGCCTTTTTAATTGACTTTTAATAAAAATCAATCTATACTAACAGAAAAGGAGTACTAATATGAATACACTTTTTATTGATACACATGGAGATAAAATTGTTTTAGCTATATATGAGCAAGACAGATTACAAAAAAAAATAGAAAAAAAAGACATTGAACATAGCCGTATCTGTATACCAAGTTTAAATGAGTTACTAGAGCAGTGTAAAAAAAGGTTGGAAGATATTAATGAGATTGTTGTCATTATTGGTCCTGGGTCTTTTACCGGTGTTAGAATAGGAGTTACCATTGCCAAAACAATCGCGTTTTGTAAAAAAATTTCAATTAAAACAATTACAAGTTTAGAACAATACTTACCAGTACAAGAAAATTATCTTGCTATAGAAGAAAAAAACGGATACTACGTTGGAAAGCAAAAAGATAATCAAATCACGGAATATATTTACTTGAAAAAATCCGAATTTGCAGACTTTATAAAAAAAGAGAAAGTTTATATAGGAAATACCGTAGATTATGAGCGATTACCAAAGCTCTTTAAAGAAAAAAAGAGCGTAAATCCTCATCAAGTCAATCCTTTATATGTCAAAAAGATTGAGGTTGAAAATGATAAGAAAAATTGAACAAAAAGACTATAAAAAGATTTATGAACTAGGTAGTATGTTGCACGAAAACTTTGAAGACACATATAATTTTGACGAATTATTAACAAAATCATACTTTCATGGTCTAGTTTACGAAGAACAAGGTGTTGTTTTAGGATTTATTCTTTATAGTGTTTTAGAACATATGATAGATATATTAGATATTGTTGTAGATCCTCAAAAAAGACATCAAAAAATTGGCAGTTTATTACTAGATGAAGTAATTACAAATGCTCATAAAGAAGATAAATTTTATCTAGAAGTAAACGTCAATAATCAGATTGCCATTGATATGTATGAAAAATTTGGCTTTAAAAAAATTCATACACGAAAAAAATATTATGGCGAAGACGATGCATACGTTATGGAAAGAGTGAATGAAGATGAATGATACCTATATTTTAGCAATTGAAACATCTTGTGATGAAACATCTATGGCTATCGTAAAAAATGGTAAGGATATTGTAGGTTTAACAATCTTAACGCAAATGGATACCCATGCAAACTATGGAGGAGTAGTTCCTGAAATAGCTTCAAGAATGCACACTGAAAATATTACTATAGTTTTAGAAGAAACCTTAAAAAGGGCCAAAATGACTATAGAAGATATTGATGCTATAGCCGTGACTTATGCCCCAGGTCTTTTAGGAAGCTTATTAGTTGGCGTTGAATGTGCCAAAACCTTAGCCTTCATTTATAACAAACCTTTAATTGCCGTGAATCATACTATGGGACATATTTTTGCTAATAATATTGAATATGATATTGTTTACCCAACCTTGGCTCTAATAGTTAGTGGTGGCCATACAGATTTATTAGTATTAGAAAATGAAACAACTATAAAGCGATTAGGAAGTACTATTGATGATTCAGTAGGAGAAGTTTTCGATAAAGTAGCTCGAGTTTTAGGTATGCCATACCCAGGAGGTCCAAACATCGAAAAAAGTGCTGCCAAAGGACAGAACACATATGATTTACCACATCCGATGCAAGAAGAAGGATATAACTTTAGTTACAGTGGTTTAAAAAGCTATATCATTAATCTAGTTCACAACGAAAAACAAAGAAATAGAGAAATACGTACAAATGATTTAGCATGTTCCTTTCAAACTGTAGCTGTAGATGAATTAACTAGAAAAGTAAAATATGCTTTAGAGCAAACAGGAATCAAAAATATGATTTTAGCTGGTGGCGTATCGGCCAATAAATATCTAAGAAAAGAAATGGAAAAAGTATGCAATGATTTAAATGTGACTTTCCATGTTCCTAACATTCTTTATTGTACAGATAATGCCGCGATGATTGGCTGTGCAGCTTATCCAATGTATAAAAATAAACAATTTGCCGACTTTACATTAAATGCCAAAAGTAATGAAAACATCGAAAATTCTATTTCATAAATAAAAAGATCTACCCTTAAAAAGTAGATCTTTTCCTATTCAGCTTTCATTTCAAAAATAATATCACGTAATTCCATAGCGCGTTCAAAATCAAGATTTTTAGCAGCTCTCTTCATTTCCTCTTCCAAAGACTCAATCATTCTATCTTTCTCTTTCTTAGTAATTTTTTTCTTCTTTGCCGTTTCCTTAACTTCATTGGTAATAACATCTTTAATATCTTTTTGGATCGTCTTAGGAACAATATGATGCTCTTCATTATATTGCTCTTGAATTTTTCTTCTACGTTCCGTTTCTTTTATAGCATAATCCATTGCTTCAGAAATCGTGTCTGCATACATGATAACATGACCATTTGCATTTCTAGCTGCTCGTCCAATCGTCTGAATAAGACTTCGACTACTTCTTAAAAATCCTTGTTTATCCGCATCTAAAATACAAATCAAACTGACTTCTGGAATATCAATACCCTCACGTAGCAAATTAATTCCCACAACAACATCATAAATACCAGCCCGTAAATCATGAATAATCTTAAGTCGTTCAAGTGTTTTAATTTCATTATGTAAATAAGCTACCTTAATATTCATCTCTTTTAGATAATTCGTAAGTTCCTCACTCATTCGAATCGTAAGCGTCGTGATCAAAACTCTCTCATTTTTAGCCATCCGTTGTCGTATTTCACCAATCAAATCATCAATTTGTCCTTCTGTAGGCTTAACCTCAATAAGAGGATCTAAAAGACCAGTCGGGCGTATAATTTGTTCGACATACACACCATTTGTTTTCGAAAGTTCATAATCTCCTGGCGTAGCAGAAACATAAATAACTTGATTAATTTTACTTTCAAATTCATCAAAAGTTAAAGGCCTATTATCAAGCGCACTAGGTAAACGAAATCCATAGTCTACAAGCGTTTGCTTGCGCATCCTATCCCCATTATACATTCCTCTAACTTGAGGTAGAGTAACATGAGACTCATCTACAATTAAAAGAAAATCCTTTGGAAAAAAGTCAATTAAACATGCCGGAGTTTCCCCAGGACCTCTTAAAGCAAGATGCCTTGAATAGTTCTCAACTCCACTACAAAAACCAGTCTCTTTAAGCATTTCAATATCATATTTCGTTCTTTCACGTAACCGTTGCTCCTCAATAAGCTTCCCTTGACTCTTTAACTCCTCTAAACGCACTTCTAATTCTTCTTCAATTCTTTTGATTGCCTCAGTCATCTTTTCATCGCTCGTCACAAAGTGACTGGCAGGAGAAATCGTAATACTACGAATATTTTTTTCTATTGCACCCGTAACTGGATCAAAACGTCGTATAGCCTCAACCTCATCTCCAAAAAGCTCAATGCGAATACCACTCGCATGCTCATTGACAGGAATAACATCAATAATATCGCCACGAACCCGAAAAGTGCCCCGATGAAAATCAATGTCGTTGCGTTCATACTGCATGTCGACAAGTTTATTAACAATATCATTACGACGTATTGTATCTCCAAGGCTTAAAATAAGCATCTTTTGTTGATATTCCTCTTTCTCACCAATACCATAAATACAAGATACACTAGCTACGACAATCGTGTCCGTATAATTAATAAGCGCACTTGTTGCCGCATGTCTAAGCTCATCTATCTCATCATTAATCGAAGAATCTTTTTCAATATACGTATCACTAGAAGGAACATAAGCTTCTGGCTGATAATAATCATAGTAAGAAACAAAATATTCTACATGATTATTAGGAAACAATTCTTTAAACTCACTGTAAAGCTGTCCAGCCAAAGTCTTATTATGAGCCAAAATCAAAGTAGGCTTATTAACACTCGCAATAACATTAGCCATCGTAAAAGTCTTACCAGTCCCCGTAGCCCCAAGTAAAACTTGTTCTTTTTTTCCTTCTTTAATTCCTTTAACTAATTCATCAATAGCCTTAGGCTGATCTCCACTAGGTTTATATTTCGAAATCAATTCAAACATAACAAAACTCCTTTCTAAAAAGTAATCACTGTTTTAACAAACATATTTTATCATTATTATAACCAAAAGCAAAATAAAATAATAGTCAAAAATCTTCTTTGCTATTTAGAAGAATTGTGGTATAGTAAAAAAGCAAAGAAAGTGAGGTTTTTTAAATGAATACAACTTATATTTTCGGCCATCGTAATCCTGATACCGACAGCGTATGCTCAGCCATAAGTTTTGCTTATTTAAAAAATAAAAGAGGTGGCAATGCCTATCCAAGAGTTCTAGGTCATATCAATAAAGAAAGTGCTTTCGTTTTAAAACACTTTGGCGTTAAAGAACCAGAATATTTAAACAACGTTAAAGTTCAACTAAGAAACGTTCATTACAATAAAGGCGTAATGTTAGAAAACACAGCTTCTCTAAAAGAAGTTATCGACTATATGCATGAAAAAAATTGTACAGCCGTGCCTATTGTTGATGACCAAAAGAAATTAGAAAGCATTATTACTTTAAAAGAAATAGCTATGCTCTTTATTGAAAATTCTAAAGAACACCTTTATACCAGTTTTAATCATATTATAGATGCTGTAAAAGGAAAAGAAATATTAAGATTTCAAGAAGAATTCAACGGTACTTTACTAGCGGGAAGTTATCAAAGTCAAACATTTATGGATAAAACTGACTTAAAACCAACCGATGTTTTAATTGTCGGTGATCGTTACAAAGTGATCAAACACGCCATAAACGCTGGAATAGCATTGATTATTTTAACCGGTGATTTAGAGCTAGATGAAGAACTATATAACCTTGCTAAAGAAAAAAAGGTAAGTGTCATCACCAGTATCTATGATACTTATAATACATGTAATCAAATTGCTTTAAGTAACTATGTAAAAAGTTTGTCTTTAAATAAGACACCAACCACAGTTTACGATCAAGACTATTTGACCGACTTCGTCGCAATGGCTAATAAAATTGGCCATACCAATTACCCTTTATTAAATAAAAAAGAAGAATGCTTAGGTTTAATTCGGATTACAGATGTTGGAAACTATGATAAGAAAGATGTTATCTTAGTCGATCACAACAATCTAGAACAAAGTGTCTCTGGAATTGATGAGGCAAATATTGTGGAAATCATTGATCATCATAACCTAGGTGCTATTGGTACAAGCATTCCAATAAATGTACGCTGTATGCCTGTAGGTTGTACCTGTACTATTCTTTGGTCTTTATATCAAGAATATAATATCAATATCCCTAAAGATATTGCTGGCTTAATGCTTTCAGCGATCTTATCTGATACTCTGATTTTAAAAAGCCCTACTACAACAGAGATGGATAAAAAAGCTGTCGAAGGATTAGCTAAAATTTGTGGGGAAAACTATGAAGAATATGGCTATCAAATGTTAAAAGCTGGTTCATCCGTAGAAGGCATGGAAGTAGAGGATGTCATTTATCAAGATTTCAAATCATATAAAGTTGGTACAGATAATTTAGGTATTAGCCAAGTGATCACAATGGATTTTGATAACATTAAAGAACATCTTGATGAATACATTGCCAAATTAAATGAAATCGCCAAAGGAGATTATAAAGTCGTAACTGTATTTATTACAGACATCATTAAAAATGGTTCATATGTTTTATATAATGAAAGTGCTAAAGATGTAGTCTTAGATAGCTTTGGCCTAAAAGAAGTCGAAGAAGGTTACTTCATTAAAGACTTAGTATCACGCAAAAAACAAATGCTTCCTAAAATTATGGAAGGTATGGAAAGAAACAATTAAGAGGTGTAAAAAGCCTCTTTTTCTGTTATACTAAAATGAGAAAGGTGATAATATGTTAGCATTAATTACAGGAGCTTCCTCAGGCATTGGCAGAGATATGGCTAGATACTTAGCTACGAAAAAAATAGATCTGATTTTAGTCGCTCGCAGTAAAGAAGAACTACAAAAACTCCAAAAAGAATTGCCTGTCAAAGTAGAAATTTACACGTATGATTTAACCCAAAAAGAAAACGTCTATAAACTCTTTGAAGAAGTCAAAGACAAACCCATTGATATCTTAATCAATAATGCTGGATTTGGTTTATTCGGAGAATTTATTGAAACGGACTTAGAAAGAGAACTAGAAATGATCGACTTAAATATTGTAGCCTATCACATCTTAACAAAACTTTTCCTCCAAAAATTCTCGCAAAAAGACTCCGGTTATATCCTAAATGTTTGTTCCAGCGCTGGCTTTCTTCCTGGCCCAAGATTATCAACTTACTACGCAACCAAAAACTATGTTTTAAAACTAACGATGGCCATATATGAAGAACTAAGACATCGTCACAGTAATATAACTATATGTGCGTTGTGCCCAGGTCCTGTAAATACAAACTTTAATAAAGTAGCCCACGGAACTTTCTCCATCAAAGGAGCAAGTAGTCCATATGTAGCCAAATATGCTATTGAAAAAATGTTTAAGAAAAAACTAATTATTGTCCCGACAATATCTATGAAACTAGGCTTGTTTTTCTCTCGTTTTATTCCCTATAAATTACTCTTAAAAATAGTTTATCAAATCCAATTTCGAAAAACTAAGAGAACAAAAAAACATTAAATTGGTTACTAACAAATAATAGATTCACATCACTTCAGATGTGGATTTTAAATTTTAAACTTTTAGATTGAAAAACGAACAATCATATGGTATAGTATTTCTGCATAGATTTCTTATTTTAAGGCAAAATAAGAAATGTTTTAAAGAGGTGTGAAAAATGGACAAAATAATCGTTAAAGGAGCTCGTGAAAACAATTTAAAAAATATTGATATCGAACTACCAAAAAATAAGTTGATTGTCATGACTGGTGTATCCGGATCAGGAAAAAGTAGTCTAGCTTTTGATACAATTTTTGCCGAAGGACAACGAAGATATGTAGAAAGTTTGTCTGCTTATGCTAGACAATTTATTGGCGGTGTTGAAAAACCAGATGTCGATTCCATAGAAGGATTATCTCCAAGTATTTCTATCGATCAAAAAACAACGAATAAAAACCCACGAAGTACAGTTGGAACAATTACCGAAATCTATGATTTCTTGCGTTTGTTATTTGCCCGTATCGGTACTCCTTATTGCCCAAATCATCATATTCCTATTCAAAGTCAAAGTATTGACGAAATGACGGATAAAATTATGGCCATGGAAGAAGGAACAAAACTAGAAATCCTAGCGCCTATTATTCATGGTGAAAAAGGAACCCATAAAGATCTCTTAGAAGAACTACGTAAAGAAGGATACTCTAGAGTAAAAGTAGATGATGAGACAAAATACTTAGAAGAAGAAATTATTCTAGAAAAAAATAAGAAACATAACATTGAAGTTGTTGTAGATCGTGTTGTCGTAAAACCAAGTGAACGTTCTAGAATCTTTGAATCTATCGAAACAAGTACAAAACTAGCAAATAGCAAAGTTGTTATTCATGTTATTGGTGGCGAAGATATATTGATGAGTGAATCATTTGCTTGTCCTCATTGTAACTATTCCATTCCAGAACTAGAACCTCGTTTATTTTCTTTTAATAGCCCTTATGGAGCTTGTCCAGAATGTAAAGGATTGGGAACTAAATTAAAAATTAGTGAAGACCTAATCATTCCAGATCGTGATAAAAGTTTACGTTCTGGAGCAATCGTTGCTTATAACATAGACAATAATGTTCACAATACAACAATTGAGGCGATCTGTGCTAAATACGGTATCGATATGGAGGAACCAGTCAAAAATATCCCTCGTGAAAAATTAGATATTATCCTACACGGTACACCTGAACCAATCGAAATTAAATATGTAGCCAAAAATGGTAATGTTCGTTATAGCAATGATTACTATGAAGGAGTTATTCCCAACCTAGAACGTCGTTATATAGAAACAACCAGTGCTTGGGTTAGAGAATGGTTAGAAGGATTCATGGTAGAAACAGACTGTCCGGTTTGCCATGGCACAAGACTTCAAGACAGTGTACTTTCTATCTATATCAATAAGAAAAACATCTATGATATGACCATTATGAGTATTAAAGAACTAAGAGACTTTTTAAGAAGTTTAAAATTAACCAAAGAACAAGAAAATATTAGTAGATTATTGTTAACTGAAATTGACAATCGCTTAACTTTCTTAGTCAACGTTGGGTTAGAATATTTAAGTCTTCATCGTACTGCCGCCACTTTATCTGGCGGTGAAAGTCAACGAATTCGCTTAGCCACTCAAATTGGTAGTAAATTATCAGGAGTTTTATATGTCTTAGATGAACCATCTATTGGTCTTCATCAAAAAGATAATGAAAAGCTAATTCGTTCTTTGCAAGAAATGCGTGATTTAGGTAACACCCTAATTGTCGTAGAACATGATACAGATACCATGCTTGCTGCCGATTACCTAGTAGATATTGGTCCTGGTGCCGGCGAAAATGGTGGAACCGTTGTTGCCGCTGGAACGCCAGAAGAAGTTATGAAAAACAAAAACAGTCTAACTGGTCGTTACTTAACAGGAGCTGAAAAAATTGAAGTACCTAAAAAACGTCGTAAAGGAAACGGTAAATATTTAGAAGTAAAAAAAGCTGAGGAAAATAACTTAAAGAAAATTAATGTCAAATTTCCTTTAGGAAAATTCATCTGTGTCACAGGTGTATCTGGATCAGGAAAAAGTACTTTAGTAAACGAAATACTTTGCAAAACAATAGCCAATAAACTATATCGTTCCAAAGAAATTCCTGGCAAATGTAAAGAAGTTAAAGGGATCGAAAATATTGATAAACTTGTTTTAATTACTCAAGATGCGATTGGTAGAACACCTCGCAGTAATCCTGCAACATATGTTGGCGTTTTCGATGATATCCGTGATTTATTTGCTAATACCAAAGAAAGTAAAATGCGAGGATACGACAAAGGAAGATTTTCATTCAATGTCAAGGGTGGTCGTTGCGAAGCCTGTTGGGGTGATGGCGTTAAAAAAATCGAAATGCACTTTTTACCAGATGTGTATGTACCATGTGATGTTTGCCACGGTAAACGTTATAACAAAGAAACCTTGGATATCAAATTTAAAGGCAAAAACATTAGTGATGTTTTAAATATGCGTGTAAGTGAAGCTGTGGAATTTTTTGAAAATGTTCCTAAAATCAAACGTAAATTAGATGTCTTAATGGATGTTGGTTTGTCTTATATTACTTTAGGTCAAAGTGCTCCAACCCTTTCCGGAGGTGAAGCTGGCCGTGTTAAACTCGCCAAAGAACTCCAGAAAAAAGCTACAGGCAAAAGTCTTTTTGTCTTAGATGAACCTACAACTGGACTTCATTCAGATGACATCAAAAAACTCTTAGTCATCTTAAATCGTATTGTCGATAACGGTGACACGGTCTTAGTTATAGAACATAACTTAGACGTAATTAAAGTGGCAGATCATATCATTGACCTAGGTCCGGATGGTGGTGTCAATGGCGGAACCGTCATCGCTGAAGGTACACCAGAAGAAGTAGCCAAAAATAAAGACTCATATACAGGTGAGTGGTTAAAGAAATACTTATAAAGATAGTTTTTTGCTATCTTTTTTCTCTTGCATCTTTTATACTAGAAGTAGGTGAGAATCTATGAATGTCAAAGAGCTTATTCAAAAATATCGCGAAAATGATCAAGAATTTTTAAGAACACTTTCCTTTGAAGAGCGGTTCTTTCCTATTTTAGAATTATATGAAATGGAATTAAAAAATTTTGATCCTTCAAAATCTTATGAATATTTGATTGAAATCTACCCATTTTTAATTATTGCCAAGTATAAAGCTTTTAAACATAAAAAAGAAGCTTATCAGAGATTTCAATTACTTCGTTTAATGATTCGTAAGCTATTATTAAAGTATAAGAATCATGCCTTCTTAAAAAAAATTATGGGAAAATTAGATTTACTTTCAATTGAACTTGCGAACGCTCTTGATTATAAATATGATGAAACCAAATTAGATTTATTAAAACATTTAATTTTTCATATTCGAAATCTAGAAGTTTTAGAGAATATTCTTATTGAAAAACCTCATCAAATAAATTTTTTGGATGAAAAAGCCTTTTCTTTGTTATCGGATGTAATTTATCAATATTTGCGTGTTTTAGAAAAACATATTTTAAAAAATTATGATTATTTAGATGAATTAATCTATTATGATCGAGTTTTACAAACATTATTTAATCATGGAAAAGAAAGATTATTTTTAAACGAAATTCAAAAACTAGAAAATATTTTTCAAGAGTTTTTAAAAAACAAAAATTTTTTTGGAGAAAAAGAAGAACGATATCACTATTTCATTAATAAATGGTTAGTATTTTTAGCCGAAGAAAAACAGCTCTGGCTTATGGATAAACCACATAATAAGAAAATTGAAACTTCATTAAAAGAATTAAAGTATCAGTATAATTTACGTAAAAAATTTTCAGTTTCGATTAAGCAAGAAAGTAAATTATGTGTCCTTAAACATCCAGAAATTGGATATAGAGATGGCATGCCGATTTTATATACTGTGGATGGTAATGATGCAGTGGAATTAGATGATGGATTTAGTTGTCAAAAAATAGATGATTTTTACCGTGTAGGTATTCATATTGCACATCCCTTAGCTTATCTTTCAATGGATAGCTTACTTTTTAAAGAAGCAACTAAAAGATGTGTTACTGTTTATACAGAACCACCCATTTTAATGTTTCCAAGTTGTTTGTCTAAAAATCTTTTTAATCTATGCGAAAACCATGTTCGCAAAGTTTTTAGTATCTATGTTGATATTTCTTCAAAGTCTTACGAAGTGATTCGATATGAAATTAAAGCTGAAAATGCTTTTATAGGAAAAAATGATACATATGAACATTGTAGTGAAGTAATAGAAACTGAAAAAGATGATCCAGCCTATATTACTACTTTAAACAACTTAAGTGACTTAAAACCCTTTTTTGAAAAATATCTACATATAGATAAAATTTACGCTTTATTAAATCGAACAAGTTCCAATGTTTCAAATACGAATATTGTTGGAATATCAACTGCCGAGAAAATTGTCGAATCCTTAATGGTCTTTGCTAACTATCTACTCGCTAAAATTGCTTATGAACAGTCGTTTCCTTTTTTGTATCGAAACCATGAAGTGACATCGACAGAAATTTCGGATATCCGTAGACTAAGAGAATTACTTAGAAGTGAAAGAAAAAGTGATATTTATTTAAGTGAAACGAAAGTGTTGGAAAAAAAATTTCCCAAAGCATATTACTCAACTGATTGCAAAGGGCATTTTGGCCTTGGCTTAGAATATTATTCTCATAATACCAGCCCTTTAAGACGCGCTATTGACAATTATAATATGTATATGTTTCAAGAATGTTTTTTCAAAAAAGCTAATGACACAGACTTATATCGTTATGAATTACAGTTAAAAGAAGTAGCTAGTTTTTTAAATCACCAGAATGAAGTTTTAAATATGTTTTTTGAAGAGCAAAATTTGTTGCTAAAAAAATAAAAAAAGTTTTTTAGTTTGTGTTATAATCATTTATAGGATGGAGGTCAGATAATGAATCCAGTAGCTTTTCAAATTGGAAATTTTGAAATTAAATGGTATTCTATTATGTTATTAATAGCCGTAATCGTTGGAGTAGGGTTACTTTTAAAAGAAGGAAAGAAATTCAACTATCCTAAAGACTTTTTGTTTAATATGTGTTTTTGGGCATTAATTTTCGGTTTTATTGGCGCGCGTATCTACTATGTTTTATTTAACTGGGGAACCTATGCAAGTGATCCAGTCAGTATCTTTAAAATATGGGAAGGTGGATTAGCAATCCATGGCGGGTTAATTGCTGGTTTTATTACTATTTTAGTATATTGTCGCAAATATAATGTGAGATTAGCCAAAATAACCGACATAGCTGTTCCAGGAATTATTCTTGCCCAAGCAATTGGAAGATGGGGTAATTTCTTTAATGGTGAAGCCCATGGTTCTGTAGTTTTAAAAAGCACTTTAGAAAATCTTCATATTCCCGAATTTATTATTGAAGGAATGAATATCAATGGAGTTTACTATCACCCAACATTCCTATATGAATCTTTGTGGTGTCTTCTTGGTTTTATCGTTTTAATCTGTATTAGACACTATAAATATTTAAAAGTAGGAGGCTTAACCTGCTTTTACCTTGTGTGGTATAGTGTAGGGCGTTTCTTCATTGAATCAATGCGCACCGACTCATTAATGCTTGGTGGGTTTAAAGTTGCCCAAATTATCTCTGTAATCCTCTTTATTATAGGTATATTAGGTCTAATGATTCAATCACGTAAAGGCAAATTCGAAGACCTTTATCACGAAGCAAATCAAACCGAGATTCGTTACTAGAACCTTGACAAAAAAACATATTTCCTAGATAATAAATATATAGAATAGGTGAGAATATGAAAAAAACTTATATTGTGGTGGCATCATCTATCATGCTTCTGTTTTGTTTAGCATATCAAGGAGCATATGCATACTTTACAACAAACTCTCAAATGAGGGGAGATTTTAATACAGATATATCTTCTGGTACCATTAGCGACTTAATTATTTCTGATGGCAATCATGTAACAAGTAATAATATTATACCAGGAGAATCGGTTACAAATACCTTTACTGTTCAAAACCCTAACAATTTAAAAGTATGTTTTAACTTACTTTGGAGTGATGTTGTCAATGAATTTATCAATAAAGCAGATTTAGTTATTACTTTAACCGATCAATCTGGCAAAGTTTTAGTAAGCGAGAAAGCTTTTCCATCAGCAAACGATGAGATATTAGCCGAGAATTTATCCATAAATGGAAATACCACCAACACTTATACCTTGACAATCACCTATAAAAACAGTGATCAAAATCAAATAGCCGACATGGGTAAAACATTTAGTGGTACGATTACAGGCATGCCTGTAACTTGTCAACCATCGGTAGTTGATCAAATCATCGAACAATTAGACACCACTGGAGCTTGTCCAACTGTAAATGAAGATGGAACAGTTCGGGTGACTGATGGTGAAAGCGAGAATGGTTACTTATGCAGTGCCCCAGATGACTATGGAACAAGTTATTACTACCGAGGTAATGTTACAAATAACTATGTAAAATTTGGAACAAATGAATCGGGTCAAGATATGTATTGGCGCATCATTCGTATCAATGGAGACGGTTCTATAAGAATTATCTATGATGGGACAAGTGCACATGCTAATGGAGAAGCAAGTGCTGATCGACAAATTGGCACTAGTGCTTTTAATTCTTCCAACAGTGACCCAGCCTATGTGGGATACATGTATGGTAGTACTTTAGGTAGTTCGTATGCAGAGACTGTTGCCAATGATAATGATTCAACGATTAAAGCTTACTTAGATAATTGGTACAAAAACAATATCGTCGATCAAGGCTATACGGATTATATAGCGGATCCAGGTTTTTGTAATGATCGGAGTTTATCAACCCAAAGTAATAATGGCGATGGTTTCAGTACAAGTGGCAATAATACTTATTATGGAGCATATCAAAGATATAATGATTTAAAGTCACCAAAATTAAGTTGTCCAAATGAGACAAATGATTTATTTACTACAGCAACTGGAACTAAAGGCAATAAGGCTTTAACTTATCCTATTAGTCTCATTACTATTGATGAAATTCACTTGATAGTGTGAAAAGTTTTATGGAAAACAAGGTGCACTAAAATAAACAGATATTAAGATGAAAATCTTGATATAAATC
>CALVQE010000027.1 GCA_944355355.1 uncultured Bacilli bacterium | reverse complement strand
ATGGTTCGTTAGTCTAGAGGCCTATGACGTCTGCCTGTCACGCAGAAGATCACGGGTTCGAATCCCGTACGAACCGCCATTTTGGCTCCATAGCTCAGTCGGTAGAGCAGAGGACTGAAAATCCTTGTGTCACTGGTTCAATTCCCGTTGGAGCCACCATAAAGTTAAATTGAGATCAAACTTTGAAAGTTTGATTTTTTTTATTTTAAATTCCTTCTCTATTTTACTCTTTAACATAAAATAAAAAGACCATTTTAAAGGCCTCTTTATGCTAGAATAGTACCAGCTTGATTTTGACTTTCTTGTAATTTTTGAGCGTTTGCTTGAGCAACCATTGCTATTCCTTCAGCTGTTTGAGCATTTTTTAAATGATCTGTTGCTTGTTTAAGATTTTGCTCAGCTTGCTTTTGCATAGCTTTAATATTTTCATTTTCACTAGCAAATAAATTTTCTAATTCAATCTGGAATTCTTTATCTAATTGTTCACATTCTTGTTGATATTTTTCAGTTAATGCTTTTTTCTTTTCTATATATTTATTAAAGCTATCTACCATATTTTTTGTCTCACTTTCTTCAATTGCTGTTGGAACAATTACTGGAGATTCTACTGGTGTAGACTCTGGAGCAATTGGTTCTTGATGGACAACTGGTTCTGGTGATACTACTGGAGAACTAATTGGTTCAGGTTGAACCGTTTCTACTGGAAAAACTGGTGTTTCCATATTTATTACCGGTTCTGTTGGTACAACTACTGGATCAGGTATAACTACAGCTGGTTGTTCAACACTTGGTGTTGCTACTGGTTCTGTTACTACCGGTTCAATCACTGGACTTTCTATTGCAGGAGCTACTGGTGTAGCAAACTCTGGTGCAATGTTATTCATCACATTATCTGGTTGAACACTTTCCCAAACGACTGGAGATGGTTGTGGTTCAACTGGTGCTTGAGGCTCCATATCTACTGGTTCCGTTGGCGGAACAGCAACACTTTGAGTTTCTAAATTTACAACTGCTTCTGTTTGAGCAGGCCCAGCCACTTCTGGAGCAACATTTTGAGGTGCAACAGGTGTTTCGGTAATTGTATTTTCTGTAGTTACTGCTGCAGTTCCTACTAAAGCAACGAAATTATTTTTTAAAGAATCAAATTGAATTGCACTTACGCCCAATTCTCTTGGTTCGCCAATCGATTTTGTTCCTGTAGTAGCTGACAATTTAGAAATTTCTTCTGCTTTCATAGTGTTTTTAATTACATCTACAACAACACTTTTTGTTTCTGTCCATGCTGCATCATCATTTATGGCTTGATACATGCCATCTTTTTCCCAAAAAAATCCCAAAACTTTATTGCCATTATTTTCTTTTTTTGTATCCACAATTAAAATTTGAACATTTTTTATATTTGGTCTATTATCACTTATAGATTTGAAATGACAAATCACTTCATATTCATTTGGATTTCCCATTGGATCTGTCAATACTATTTTCTCTATCATCTATATTCCCCTCACTATTCTACAAAGATTATAGCAAAAAATACTTTAATAAGCAATATGCAATTTATTCATTTTCTTTACTTAAAACAAAATATTTGCATCCATAAGCACAGTAATTCTTTATATACTCTTCTACTTTATCAATATCATTGATATTTTTAAAATTAGGATTTGTCTTACTATTAAATCCTTTTAATCTTAACTTTCCGTATGCCCAATCACCAACGATGTAATCAAAGTCTAAAAAATATTCGGTTAAACGTTTAGCAATTTCTTCTTCGTCGATTGCATCTTTTACGTCTTTCATAATTAAATATTTTTGATTGTTTATTATAATATACTTCATATTGTTCTCCTTTATAATATTTTAAATGCAAAAAGCAATGTTATGAAAATGGCTGTGGAAATGACGCTTAGAAAAAGTAATAAATCTACGTAACCATTGCCACTTGTAATACGATTGCCATATTTTTGGTAGTAATTTACTGCTTTTTGAAGCATAGTATCTTTGTTCTCATCTTTAGGGTCAATATGAAAGAATTGATATACTTGATTGTTGATATTTCTTAAGTCTGTATTAGGCATGTTGCCAATTTGATCAAGGTTGTATCCTAAAATTGTATATGCTTCTGGAATTAAAACTTCTTTAGGAATTTCGGCAATATTAAATGAATGCGCATTTTCAAAGGCTAAGCTATTAAAGTAAGTTGTTAGTTCTTGTTTATCAACTACATAGGCGTCTAAACTTTTCATTATGTATGGGTTTGTATTTTCTTCTAGGTATAGATAGCTTTTAAATTCTTCTTGATTTTCTAAGGTTAATCCCATTGCTTTTTGTTTGCAAAAATACATTTCTATAAGATATTTTTCAATGTTTAAAAAAGCATAGTTTGGTCTTTGACTTGTTTCGCCAAATTTTAAAAATTGAGCTTTAAAATCTTGTAGTTTGCTTTCTTTAAAACCGTATTTGGTAATATTGCTGTTGAAGCCTCCTAAACTATGTTCATTTTTGGTAATATAAGGATTTATGATATCAAGTTCCCCGTAGATAAAGATTAAAGTTCGAATAGCAACAACGGGAAAGGTATACATATGAATATCGTTCGGCGTTTCTTTATATTTTAGATAGTCTTCAATGGCTTTATTGATTACTTCATTGATAAATGGTTTTCCAATCATTCGCTATTCACCCTATTATTAGTATAACACACTTAAGGATTAAAAGGAAGTTCCAAAAAAGCACTTTTGTCTTCTAAATAGCCTCCATAGATATTAGGAACTTCTCCTTGAATCACTTGGCTATCCAATAAAAGACTGTACTCTAAAGTTTGTTCTTGTTCTGTTATAGGTGTAACGATTTCATAGGATAATTTAACTTCTAAACTTATATTTAATAAAGCGTTGTTAATACCATAGTCTGTTACAGTTGTTTTGACATTTGTTCTAACTGAATCAATAAAATGGATTAAAATTGGTATTTTAGGTCCTAAGTTACTTAAAAAGATTGAGTCGCTTATTTGACCTAAGGGGAATGCTAAAACTAATCCTTTAGGTGAATTTAAGGGAGTATTTGTTTGGAGGTATTCATTTAGTTTTGGCTGACTACTTATGTTTTCTTCTAAGTATAACGTTAGATTTTCTGCGATCTTATATACTTTATTCATGTCATAATTCATCGAAGTTATTTCATGGTAGTTATTTTCTTTTATTGTAAGAATATTTAGATCTTCTGTTTCGACAATGATCTTTTGATAATCTGAAGCTAAATGGTCAACATACTTATTTATGTTTGTTTGAGCTAAATGTATGAGTTTAGGGGTTGCTTTAGAGCTGAATAGACTAAACAAGATGATCGTTATGCCTACAATTGTTAAGAGTGTTCCTCCTATTTTCCATTTTAATCTTTTTTGAGAATTTCGATAAAACATTTTCATATAAAAATATATGAATTAAAAAAAATAACTTTCGCGTTTGCTACTTGTTATTTTAAAACCAATTTAAATTTAAGAATTCATTTAAGAATAAAACGATGCCCGCTATGATAGCAATGAGAATAATGACAATTAAAATTTTTACTACAATGCTTCCTTTTTCATCTTCTAAATCATCAAAATCGGCAAAGTCTTTTTTACTGAAGGACATGCTGTTTGTGTAGAAGGATTCATCTAAGGTTTCATCTAGAGCTTCGTTAATTTCTTCTTGCTCTTCTTTTTTTTCTTCTAGAGCCCTCATTTCTTCGGTAAACTCTTTTGCTCCAGCAACAACGGTGTTTTCATCGCCTTTTAAGTCACTTAGAATATTTAATGGATTAAGTTCTTCGGTGTCCTCTTCTTCATATTCTTCTGTGTCTTCAAAGTCTTCTTCTTCAGTTTCTTCCATATCTTTATTCTTATTTTGATATTCATTTAAATTGATTGTATTAATTAACTCCATAAGTTCTTCTTTAGTTTTTTCTTTTGCTCGTTGTGGTTCGTCATCGTCCATTTCTAGATTTTTTAAAATATCATATTGTGTATCCCGGATTTTTTTTAGTCTTTCTTTTTCATAGTCTACTTCTTTTTCTTGCCGTGCATGTTCTAAGATGGTATTGATATCATATTCTCTTGTTTTTTCAAGTTCGATTTCTTCCTCTTCTGGCAAGTCAAACTTCACGCTTCTTCTTTTTGGGGGATCTTGATAGTTTTTTTCTAATATTTCTTTAATTTTATTGATATCTATTTGGGCATTATTATCACCAATGACTTTAGCATTGGTCGTAACTTCCAAATTATCTAAATCACTATTTTTTATTTCTTCGTAAAGTTGAGTGTTTTTGGACACTCTTCTTGGAAAATATTGTTCGGATTCATTCAAGTTTTTATCTACCCTTGTTTTCATAACTACTATCCTTTCAGTATAAATATATCATAATTTCTTTGTTTTGCAAACGGATAAAAGTTGATTTCTTAAAAGTTTTTAGGTTATAATGGTGGAGAAAGGAGCAATTTTAAATGAAAAAATTAGTTGTGAATACAGAAAATTGTATTGGTTGTGGAGCTTGTGTAGGAATTGATAGTAAACATTTTGATTTTAATGAGGATGGATTGTCTTATGTCATTAGTCAGGAGGATTTGGACTTGCCTTCTGTAACCGAAGCTATTGAATCTTGTCCTGTTCAAGTTATTTCTTTAGAGGAAGCAGAAGAAGCTGTTTCTAATGTAATTCCTTTTCCTGAAAATAAGGAAGATATTTCTTTTGAAGTTGAAATTGATGAAAATGAAAAAGCCGCATAAGGCTTTTTTTATTTTAGGGCATATAATTTTTTGACTTCTTTGATGCTTAATTTACGTGCTTGGCCCGGTCTTAATCCTTCAAGGGTTAAAAAGGCATAGGTTTCTCGTTTTAACTTGATAACGGGATGATTTAATTGTTGCATAAGTTTTTTTACAATGTGATTGCGGCCTTCTACGATTCCTATTAAAAGACTTGTTGTATTGCTTTCCTTATTGGTCTTTTTTATTTTGACGTATGTAGGAATTACTTTACGGTTTTCAACGGTTATGCCTTTTTTTAAACGCATGAATTCTTCGGGGGTAACTACTCCTTCTACTTTGGCTAGGTAAATTTTTTCAACTTGATGGGATGGATGAGTTAAAATGTTGGTTAGGTTTCCATCATTTGTTAATAATAAAAGGCCTGTAGTGTTATAATCTAAGCGACCAACTGGATAAATTCTTGCTTTTGTAGGGATTAAGTCTAGAACAGTTTGACGATTTTTTTCATCTTTTACACTTGAAATTGTTTTTTCCGGTTTATATAAAAGATAATACTCTTTTTCTTCTTTAGACGTGATATTTACGCCGTCTACTTCAATCTCATCTTCATAACTTACTTTTGATCCCATTTCGGTTACTTTTTGATTATTCACATATACTTTACCTTGTTTGATATATTCTTCTGCTTTTCTTCTAGAACAAAATCCTGAGTTAGCAATAACTTTTTGTAATCTTTCCATAACTTTCAAACTCCTTTTTCTTCACATAGTTTATAAAATTCTTTGGGCGGTTTAGACTCCACTAGGATGGGTTCTTTTAGATATGGAACTTGTAAAATTAGTGTAGATGCATGTAGGGCTAAACGGCCAATTGGATTTTTCTTTGCTCCATATTTTTTGTCTCCAGTAAGAGGATGATTTATCTCGCTTAAAGAAACACGAATTTGGTGTTTTCTTCCGGTCAAAATATTAATTTTTAATAAAGAATAATTTTTATTTTTGGTTATTACTTCATACTTAGTGATCGCTTTTTTGCCTTTTTTGGAAACATGTACTTTTAGATAAGAATCTTCTTCTAAAAAATACTGTAAAGTTTCTTTATCTTTTTTGACCATACCTTCGACAACGCCAATATACTCTCTTTGTTTAGCACAAGTATCCCAGTTAGCTTGAAGATATCTTTTTATTTCTTCATTTTTAGCAAATACGACAATACCAGAAGTTTCTCTATCTAAGCGGTTAACGATGAACACTTTATTTTTAGGATATTGTTTTTTAACGTAAGCACTAGCCTCGGCATATAAGGTTCTTACTTTTTCTTTCGGAGTGCTAATCGTTAGTTCACCTGATGATTTTTCTAAAATTAGTAATTGTTTATCTTCGTATAGTATTTTCAGCTTCTTCATTTTGAGTCTCCTTTAAAGTTCTTTCTAAGGTATAATGAACTTTCTGTTTGCCATTTAGAATGATGGTAAATCCTTTTTGATAGTCTTCTTCTGTAAAATAACGCATTATGTTTAATAAGTATTCAGGGTCTTGAGCATTATCTATACCATCAAAGAGGGCTGCATATGTAGCGTCTTTAGCTACTCTACTCGAACCAGCATGGTAGGTCGCGGCTCCTCGCCATAAATCTTGTTTTTCATCAATTAAATCGGCTAAAATGATTGCTGTTATTTGAATGTTTAGTTCATAATTGTTTACTAAATCTTTTTTTCGATATATTGTATATCCTTGTCTCTGATGAGTTATGGCATTTTGGACAACTGCTTGCTCTTCACTTGTAAAATTAGGAAATGTTCCCATGGTTTCTAAGTCTTCTAAAGGATAATCATCATAGAAGCTCGGTAAAAGAAATACTTTTTCTTCTCCTTCAAGTTGGCCATTTTGATAGATAGGACAAGTGTAACTACGGCCACAGGCTAAATCGGTGATTTGACCTAAGTTTTTGTCTTCTTCGTAGTCATCTGCTCGTTCTTGAGAAATTAAAGCACTTAGGAAACTAGCATCTAGGCCATATTTCGTTGCATATTTTGAAATCCTTGTTCCAAAGAGATTGTCCGTCTCGGCTCTTTTTTTACGTTGATAATCCTTTGAGATGATCTCTGGGATGGCAACCGTTATGATTTGTTCGTTTTCAACGGATGATGTAGAAGTCTCAATGATTATTTCTGGGGGTTTATTTTTTAAGATTGGCTGAGTTTCTATAGGTTGCGATTCTATTTCTGGTGCCTCGGTTTCTAACTCTATTGGAGTTTCTAATGTAGCTGAATGATTCTTAAATGCCGACACTCCTAAGATAAGGGCTAAACCGCCTACAACTAGAATCTTACGATTTGTGTGCACTTTGCCATGATTACTTTTTAGATTCTTACTTTTAGGTACTCCCATACCTACGGTATATATTTTGTCTTCTTTTTGCTCACAGATAATCAATTGATTTACACGAAAGTAATAACTGAATTGGTGGTTTTTATATCGTATAATTTTGGCCTTTTTATCTAATTGAATCTCTTCTGGATGTTTAATTTTTAATTTGTGACAAAAAGCTTCTAAGATTTCATAATCTAATGATTTTAATGATATTCCGTTTATATCATATTTCATCTTGAAACACTCCATATTCTTCTAGAAACTCAGTAATTTCCTTTAATTCGTCTTCTGCTGCAACATCTTCTAAAATGCCTTCTTCATCTGTTGGATCATAGGATGAAACAAAGATATCACTTGGATTTTCCACATATTCATAGATCACATAATATTTTTTTCGTGTTTCTGAAAACATAGTGGTGATGATACGACATTCTTCACTGCCGGTGTCAGTATCTAAAATAAAGGTTTCATTTTCATTCATTGTTTTCCCTCTTTTCTATAATTTTATTGACTGCTTTTAATATTCCCAATTTTGCTGTATTGTATGTTAAGCCACCTTGTAAATAAGCTATATATGGTTCTCTTAAAGGACCATCACAAGATAGTTCAATGCTTGATCCTTGGGTAAAAGCACCGGCTGCCATGATCACTTGGTCATCATAACCGGGCATATCAACAGGAATTGGTTTTACAAATGAATCGATTGGACTTCCGGTTTGCACACCTTCACAAAATGAGCATAAGTCTTCGGGATTGTTAAACGTCATTGTTAAAACGATATCTACTCTGTCTTCATCAAAGTGAGGATCTGTAGTAAAACCTAATTTAGTAAGTAGAGCACTAGCTAAATAGTTTGTTTTTAGGGCACTAGCAACAACAGATGGAGCAAAGAAAATTCCTTGAAGAAAAGATTTATTTGCTCCTAGGCTTGGTCCCACTTCTCTTCCTTCACCAGGGAGTGTTAGGGCTTCAGCAATTAAATCAACGTATTTTTTCTTGCCAACAACGTAGCCACCATTTGAGGCTATTCCTCCTCCTAAGTTTTTGATTAATGAACCTACTACAACATCAGCTCCTACTTCACTAGGTTCTAGTTTACTGACAAATTCACAATAGCAGTTATCGACCATAACAATGGTGTCAGGACTTTTTTCTTTAATTACTTTTATTACTTTAGCAACTTTATCTATGGATAAACTTTTGCGGGTTGAATATCCTCTGCTACGTTGAAGTGCGATGAGTTTGACTTTATTTTTCTCAAGGTATTGAGCAATTTTGGAATAGTTAAAATCATCAGCTATTAGTTCGATTTGATCATAATGGATACCAAAGCTTTTTAGAGAGCTTTCATTTTCTTTGATACCGATGACTTCATGCAAGGTATCATAAGGAAGTCCTGTAATAGATAAGAGTAAGTCTCCTGGTCTTAGAAGACCAAAAAGAGTTTTGGCTAAGGCGTGAGATCCTGATATAAATTGATTACGAACTAAGGCACTTTCGGTTTTAAAAATTTCTTTATAAACATTCTCGATAGCATCTCTTCCGATGTCATCATAACCATATCCTGTGGTGCTATTAAAATGCATCTCACTTATTTTAGATGCCCAAAAGGCATGCATTACTTTAGCTGAGTTGTATTCTTCTATTTCCTCTATTTTTTTAAAAGGTTCTTTCAGGTCTTCTTTGACACTTTCATAAAGTTTCCAAGTTTTTGGATTTAAATTTATCCATTCTTTCATTGACATACATCTACCTTTCCTGTTTCATTTGTTTTTATGTACGTTATTATTTTAGATACTGCTTTATCCAATGGGATAAAAGGCATATCTTTTTTTATGTCCTCTGGAAAATCATTCATAGGTGTATCTAGCCAGCCGAAGCAAATCGCGTTTATTTTAGCTTTGGGGTAAATACGGGCGAATGATTTACTTAACAGATTTAAACCTGCTTTAGATACATCATATTCTAGTGTTACTTCATCATATTTGTCTATTGTATTATCCGAAGAGATGTTGATAATACTCCCTTCTCTTTTTTCGATTTCGCTGGCAAATTGTTTCATTAAAAGAAAAGGGGCGACAGTGTTTATTTGGAAAATTTGATGCATAGTTTCCATCGTTTTTTCTTCTAATGGGCCTAAGTGTTCAATCGCCGCGTTATTGATAAGAATATCTAGGGGTCTGTCTATTTGTTCCTTTAGTCTTAAAAGATCTTCTGCACAAGCAAAGTCAGCTTGAATTAATTTTGAATAATTTGGATATTTCGCATGAAGTGCTTCTAGAGCTTTTCTTTGATGATGATAATGAAGATAAACAAAGTAGCCCTGTTCTAATAGGGTTTGACTTAAAGCTAAGCCTAGTCCACCAGAAGCTCCTGTTAACAAAACTGTTTTCATAGACTTTCATATTCTTTCTTTTTATAGCCAACAATGATTTTATCGTCGGTAATTAAAATTGGCCTTTTGACAAGCATTCCATCTGTACTTAATAAATCTATCTGCTCTTCTTCACTCATATGTGGTATTTTTTCTTTTAGATTTTGATTACGATACAAAAGACCACTGGTATTGAAAAAACTCTTAATTGGCAGATTACTGTTCTTTATCCAAGTTTTTAGTTCTTCTTTGGTTGGATTATCTTGTTTAATATCTCTTAGTTCTAGAGACAATCCTTTTTCTTCTAAAGCTTGACGTGCTTTTTGGCAAGTACTACATTTAGGATACCAGATAAATAGATTCATTAAATCACTTCTTTCTATCTTTATTATAAGGGATAGACGCTTTTTTTTAAAGAAAAATTAAAAATGTACAATGACTGTACATTTTATCTACTTAACAACGATATTTACTATTTTATTTGGAATAACGATTGTTTTTATAATTTCTTTTCCTTCTGTGTATTTTTTTACTTTTTCTTGAGATAAAGCTTTGCTTAAAATTACATCTTTACCTTCGTCTATAGCAGTTTTTACTTCGTCTCTTAGTTTGCCGTTAATTTGGACACCGATTGTAATTTCAGTATCGGCTGCTTTTTCTTCATCGTAATCTGGGTAACTTTGGTTATAAACACTGTAAGGATTGCCAATTTGTGCCCATAATTCTTCACTGAGATGAGGCGCAAAAGGGGCAAGTAAAAGAATTAGAGTTTCAATGTATTTTCTTGGAATGCTTTCATATTTGGATAAAGCGTTGGTGTATTCCATAATTCTAGACATGCAGGTGTTGAATTGAAATTTTTCAATATCAGTTCGGATAGCTTTAATGGTTTTATGCATAGATACTTCTAAATCTTCATATTGTTTATTTTCTTCAGAAATTAATCTGACAATTCTAACTACACGATTATAAAAGCGATTTATGGCTTTAATTCCATCATCTGTCCATGGACCACCTTCGGTATAATTAAATCCAAACATGAGATATCCTCTTAAAACATCACTGCCATATTCTTCAACGTATTCATCTGGGCTGACAGTATTGCCTTTACTTTTACTCATTTTCTCGCCGTCTGGTCCTAGAATTAGGCCTTGGTGAATAAGAGATTTAAATGGTTCATCAAAACTCAAGTATCCCATATCACGTAGTGCTTTAACAAAGAATCGAGCATAAAGCAAATGCATACAAGCATGTTCAATACCACCTACGTATTTATCTACTGGTAACATCTTGTTAATAATGTCTTTATTAAATGGCTTTTCATCGTTATGGTTGTCTGGATAGCGTAAAAAGTACCAACTTGAACAAACAAAGGTATCTAGGGTGTCTGCTTCACGTGTTGCAGGGCCACCACAGTTTGGACAAGTTGTGTGCATGAAGCTTTCACATTTTTTTAGTGGACTCTCACCATCTGGTGTAAACTCGACATCATCTGGTAAAACAACAGGTAAATCTTCTTCTTTAACAGGAACGATGCCACATTTATCACAGTAAACTACTGGGATTGGCGCTCCCCAATAACGTTGTCTTGAAACTAACCAGTCTCTTAATTTATAGGTTGTTGTTTTTTGGCCACATTTATTCTCTTCTAGCCAAGCATACATTTTATCTAACGCTTGTTCTTTATTTAAGCCATTTAAGAATTCTGAATTGATGTGAAGACCATCTGCGGTAATTGCTTCGTCATGAAGTGCATATTCAAATGTTTTATAATGAAGAGCATCTTTTACCTCACGCTCGATAGTTTCTTGCTCTACCCATTCAATATCAAATTTTTCATCGGCATCTAAGTGCTTTTCTGTCTGTGTCTCACTCGCCAATTCAAAATAAAAGCCTGTACTATCAATATTGTAGTATTTATCCTTATTATAAGCATAATAGTGATGATTTATTCTAGGTAATTCTCGAATTAATTTTAACTTCGTGAAACCTGTTTCTTCAGCAATTTCTCGCTTAGCACATTCAAGGGCTGATTCGTTTTCTTTTCTTGTTCCGCCTATGAATAGTCTTCCACCTTGTTCATGCCAATTTAGAGTTAAGTATTTATTTTTTTCTTTTGAATAAACAATCGCGACAATGGAATCCTTTTTTTGTTCGTTTTGATGAGGATCTCCTGTCTCTTCTTCTAAAACTTGAATAATATCTAAGCCAAATTTACGGGCAAAGTCGTAGTCTCGTTCATCATGTGCTGGAACAGCCATGATAGCACCGGTGCCATAGCTTGCTAAAACATAATCACTAATCCAAATTGGAATTTCTTTGTTGTTAACAGGATTGATTGCATAAGCTCCAGTAAAAACGCCTGTTTTTTCTTTAATCGTACTTGTTCTTTCAATTTCACTTTGTTTTGAAGCTTCTAGTTTATAAGCTTCGACAGCTTCTCTTTGCTCTTTAGTTGTTATTTTATCCACAAGTTCATGTTCTGGTGCTAAAACGCAGTAGGTTGCTCCAAAAAGAGTATCAGCTCTTGTTGTAAAAACAGTGAAGGAATCATCAAAGCCTTTTATTTTAAAGTTTACGTAAGCTCCATTGGACTTACCAATCCAATTTCTTTGTAATACTTTTGTTTTTTCAGGCCAATCTAAGTTATCTAGATCTTGCAATAATTCTTCAGCATAATCTGTTATTTTAAAGAACCATTGACTCATCTTTTTATGAATAACGGTGCTACCACATCGTTCACATTCACCACTGATGACTTGTTCATTTGCTAAAACGGTGTTACATGATGGACACCAATTGACAGGAGCTTCTTTTTTATAAGCTAAACCATGTTTATATAGAGCTAAAAACATCCATTGAGTCCATTTATAATACTCTTCGCGACAAGTTACAACTTCATGATTCCAATCCCAAGAACCACCAATAACTTTTAATTGATGTTCCATGGTATCAATATTTTTTTCCGTTGAAATACGAGGATGGATTCCTGTTTTAATTGCATAGTTTTCAGCAGGTAATCCAAAAGCATCAAATCCCATAGGATGAAACAAGTTATAACCGCACATCTTCTTATAACGAGCCCATGTGTCTGTTACACCAAAGTTGTACCAATGTCCTAGATGAAGTTTGGCTCCACTTGGATAACTAAACATTTCCAAGCAATATAATTTTTCTTTTTCACTATTTGGATCAAAAGCATACAAATTGGTTTCTTCCCATTTTTTCTGCCATTTCTTTTCTATTTCTTTAAAATTCATATTATTTCTTTCCTTTCTTTTTTACATATCCTAGTTTAACATAATGACGACCGTAGATTTCATATAAAGCATAGATCAGGGCAAACAACAAAACAAAACCCAGCATCAATTGCCAGATTAAAGCAATTGGCAACAAAGTTATAAATGAAGCCGTGAAAGCCATGATTAATGAATCTAAAATACTGATTGGTAAAAGCATTTTACGAACTGGTAAACGATCTATATCCAGATTAAATTTCATTACAAGATAATTTATTTCTCCTATGCTTTTTAATTTTTTCTTTTTATACCTTTTCAGATTCAAAACATATGTCAAGATCAGGACTAATAAAAACATTATGGCAAAAAAGCCAATTTCTAACCAAATTTGATAAACTTCCATAATACCCTCTTTTCTAAAACAAAAAGGATGATACTAAAGGAGTCATATAGACGGTACCATCCTTACTTTAACTTTTTTTGATAAAGGAACTCTCCTATCCGCATCCAAAAGCAAGTTCATAGTTTTCTTTTACTTGATTTCACCAGCCTCAAGTTCTCTAGAAAAAGAAATCTCTATTACTACTCTTTTTTCTTCGCGTTACATATGTATTATAAAAGAGATTTTCCTTTTTTGCAATTCCTTTTTGTTTTAATCTCGCCAAAATTCCTCGTCTAAATCGGTATAATTTAAGGTTCCTATTAGCTTATTTTTAGTTCTTGTTACTTTATAGACATAATAGTCAAGAATAATAAGATTTATTAATATTAGTATAATCATTTATTCACCTCAATAATATATACCGGAAATGTTCTAAAAATCCTTTAAAAAAAAGATTTTTAGTTTTTAGCTAAAAATCTTTGGTAATAAGTAAACAACTACGAATAATGTTATTCCATATGCAATTGTAAATACATAAGCCATTTTATTTTTGTCTACTTTTGTTAGTTCAGTAAAGCCATGATACGTTGTTAACATGTATAATACACCTGAAACTAATAAAACAATAAGCATTAACCAGAAATTAATATAAACACATACAATTGCTACTAAAGTTGTAACCGTTGTTAGTACTGAACTAGCTCCAATTAAAGCATAAGTTCTTTTGATGTCTGATTCTTTTTTCATAATAGGGCCTGAAATTAAATGAAGTAATCCACCTAAGCATAGGAAGAAAGCCATCATAAGTAAAGCCGCAATGAATAGTACTTTTACTTCAACATCAGCACTTCCAGCCAGAGAACCCAAGGTTTTGCCATACATAGCTGTCATTAAACCTGTAATGCCTTCTTTAGCAAATAGGAATACAAATAGTCCAAATACTAAACTGTTAATGACCATCATGATTAATCCTAAAGTAAATTTAGATCTTTTTGCGAAGTTTTTCATTGTATCAATAGGACTAACAAAGATTCCTTTTAATACTGAAATATAATCGTTAACCATATCATTTCCAGTAGCAGAAGCGACAACGACTCTTTCTTCAGTTACTTCTTTTACTTCTTTTTTATCACAGTCACATTTTTGACCGTCTTCTAGTTTCTTTCCACATTTTGTACAAAATTTTGCCATATTCTTAACTCCTCACTTTAATTTTATTTTTTCTTTTTTATTTTATGATTTAATAGGTTGAAAAATAGGTTACTGTTTCATAAATATCTTTTATTTTATAAGCATTTTCAAAATAATCATAAGTAATGGTTGTATTATAGGAACTCTTACCTTCTTTTGTTTTTGTTTCATCTTTGTATGTTTGATAATCTATGGTGTAATTGTAATTAAATTTAGCACTGACAACTAGTTCGCCATCATCACTTAATTTAACATTAGTCAATGTTACATTAGTTACTTCAAATGCTTTTAATGTTTTATCTTCATCTTCTGCAACGTCTTCATATAATTCAACGTATTCTTCTTGAAGAGCTGATAAATTTACATTATTATAACTGTAACTTTCTTTCACAGCATTCCAGTCTTTTTTAGCAATTATGTTTGCATACATAGTTGTCAAATCACTTTTCACTTGTTCTTGCAATTTCGTCACCATATCATCGGATAAAGCTTTCAAAGATAATTCAGCTGTATAGCTTGAATTGTATCTTGAAATACTTTCTTCATCATTGATCTCAATGCCACTTGCTAAAACTGTTTTAATCTCAATAGTTGTTGCAAATAAATTTGGAATCACATAGACATCTAATTCATCAGTAGATTCATCACTGCTTATGTATTTAGATGTTAACTCAATTCCTTCAATGCTTACTTTAGCACCCTTTGGAACTCTTATTTGATAATCTTCTACTAGATCAATACCTAAGATCGAAATATTATCATTAGCTAATTCCCATTCATCAAAAATCAAGAATTTTTTACCACTTTGTTTCACTACGTCTATACTTACAGTTTGCTCGCCACTGCTATCTTCTTTTGTCACAGCAAAATTTACGGTTGCAGTTAGCTTATCATCACTGTAATCCACATCAGAGAGTTTATAGTTTGTTACATCTGCCAGTGAATTGTCATCTTGGTCAAATACTTCTTTGAATACTTCTTTAGTGATGAATGTTGTGTCTCTATCTAATTTTAAAGAGTCATAAATTTTATCTAAGTCATTTGAAACTAACGCTTCAAAATAAGCTGTAGCCACACCTTCAGGTCCAAATTTTTTCTGTAAGATGTTATAGCCTACAATAGCTATCACAACAACGATGACTAGAGCTAATAAACCAATCTTTTTCTTTTTTGACATTGGTTTATATGGCTTTTCTTCAACAATTGTTTCTTTTTCTTCAGAACTTTCTTTTGGAACCTTTGCTCCACATTCTCCACAAAAAGTTGCATCCTTTTTGATCTTGGCGCCACATTCGCCACAAAACATACCCTCACTCCTTTTCTATAGTACCATTATAAGTTTTTTAGCTAAAAATAACAACAAAAATCGACAATTTTTTATTGATATTGTGACTTACAAGCGAAAATGTTACAAAAAAAATAATGAATTATAAGCAGAAATGTTACATGAGAAAAGCAATTAA
>CALVQE010000026.1 GCA_944355355.1 uncultured Bacilli bacterium | reverse complement strand
TTGGTCACTTTCTAGGTAGGATTTCCACCTACTAAAATATTTGACCTACACGGTCGCACTTATTGTATTACTTTCTTGTTGTATAAAGAAAATAAAGCCCTGTTTCATTAAAAATATCTTGAGGAAGAATATCTCCTGCCCATACCTTATATAAAGCAAAAGCAAAGCAAATTCCAATCATCCCAACCAAAAACGTCACAATCGTTTCAATAATTTTCTTTAATTTAGACATACAACTACCTCTTTCTAGAAAAAGATTCAAATAAGTTCTAAAAGGTAAAACCTCCAAATAATAACCTCAAGCAAAATACTTAAATTCTAAATATCCTCACCTTTTCTAACCATTCATATTTTCTTCCATAACTTCCTCAGTAAGGTCACCTAAACATTCCAAATGATTATCTTTCCATCCGCGAATAATATCAACAATTTCTTGCCCATGACATTTGAGTTTTACTGCTGGCAAGATCTTCAAAGCTTGTAATTCATAGAAGGAAACTGGCTTTTTCCTAACTAACATATCTAACTCCTCGTTAGTGAAAATATAATAAGCTGGAATATTCTTTTCAAAAGCTTTATGTTTACGATATTGCATAAGTTCTTCTTTTAAATCCGCTTTGCTAGGATCATAGGTTTCAATCGCTAAATCTTTTTCACTGTCACTATTTAAGCTTAAGATCCACTTAGCAATATCTTCCATTTTCTTTTAGCTTGAGAGTAAACTACGATCAGTATGAGCTAAATCTGTTTGAATATAATGCGTCAATTCATCAGCTCGCACAACTTTATCCCGGACATATTTAGGAGCATATTTCATCTGCAAAATAGAAGCGGGATTTGCCACGACAACCAAAGGGACATACCATTGATCAAATTTTTCTTTAACCAAAAAGCGATCTAACATACTACTTTTCGCCATCCATATTTTTTTCAAAACTTCAACATGACGCTGAGCCTGTCTTAAAGGTGAATATATACCCTCTCTTTTTTTATCAGTTTCTCGTATAAATTCGCCCCGTTCATTAATCGTAATATTACCTAATAAATTTTTACATTCAATCAAATAAACTTTACCACGACTTACAACAACATAATCAATCTGGGCTTTTAAATCTTCATATTGCAAAGTAATATCATGAAGAACATATAAACCCAAATTTGCATGAGAAAGTTCATATTCAATTTCTTCTTCACCTTTTAACCCTAACTTTGCTAAACGTAAATCTTTTTTTATTTTTTCACTAGTTGGATATTTCTTTTCTAATTCTTCCAACGTCAAAATATAACGTTGTAAATGATTACCCTTTTTCAAAAAAACAGTTTCTATAAAACGACGAAATAACTCCATAACCCACTCTCAATTCTATATTTTCTTATTATTCAACCTTGCCAAACTGATCAAAAGGAAACAAAATAAAATCCGTTACCCCTTGAATATTTTCCTTTTTTACTGGTCCAAAAATATGACTATCTAAAGAAATACTCCGATTATCTCCTAAAATAAAATATTCGTCACTCCCAAGTGTTACAGCTTCAAAATCACTCGTCGTTCCATAAGCATATGGATCATCAATACGCTCATCATTAACATATAAAATACCATCTTCACATTTAATAGTTTCTCCAGGCAAACCATATACTCTTTTAATTAAAGTATCTTCCTTCTTCCCATCAACAATCAAATCCGCAACAACAATATCATAACGTTCTACCGCCTTTTGTTTCCAAAGAAGCATAATTTCATTACCATTTAAAGTATCATACATACTCATTCCATTAACCTTAATAGGAGTCACAATAAAACTTCGAATCAAAATAACAACAACCAAAATAATAACATAAGGTATAATCTCCTTAATAAATTTCATAATTAAACCACCAGCATAAGTTTATCACAATTTCAAACAGAAAAAAAGAGTTCCAAACTTTTCCAGCTTCTAATTAAGTCAACTACCAACTAGGTCATAAGCTTTCAAGACGATTCTTATTGACTTTACATCCAGTTTCTGATAATATTTTTAAAGAGAAATCTTGGAGGTGAAACAAAATGGCAAAAAAAGTATCAACGAAAAAACCTTTAACGGTAAATTCAAGAAGTAAGGCAATGAATGCAACTAAAAGAGTCCAAAAACCAAATTATCAAAAGAAAACAATCAATGGTGAAAAAGTGATTATCTCTGCTCGTGAAGCAAAGAAAGTTGCCTAAAACGACAAAAAGACATCAAATTAAGATGTCTTTTTTAATGTTTCAATTTGCTTTTCCATTGAATCAGCCATACAAACATAAGACCCTGAAACACATTGGTCCACATAATCACCAACTAAAGAAACAGTTTCTGCATTAATTCCCCCATCAATTGCCAAGACAAATGAATTGGTTTTTTGAAACTCTTTTATTTTTTTTGCCTTAGAAATACTACTTTCTAAAAACTTTTGACCACCAAGCCCAGGATAGACACTCATAAGTAAAACAAGGTCAATCTCTTTCAAAAAAGGCGATAAACTTTCAATAGGAGTATCAGGATTAATCGCTAAACCACATTTTATTCCATAACTCTTAATAAGCCTAATTAGGTAATCATCCTGCAAAATTTCAACCGGAATAGTAATACAATAAGGATTCAATACAGCTAAAGCTTGAATCACAGGAGCAGGTTCTACCATCATCAAATGAATATCTAAGGACTTCATACTAAGTTTAAGCTCATTTAAAACTCTTTCTTGATCATAATTATTTGTTCCAGCAAAAACACCATCCATTAAATCCACATGAAGATAATCACAACTTGTTTCATTAATTTTAAGAATCGTTTCTATAACTGAATATGGACTTTTTAAATAGGACACAGACACTTTCATCTCATACACTCCTCAATCATTTTCTCATAAGATGCATACCTTGAAGGAAGAATCTCTCCACGGTATACAGCATCCTTCACAGCGCAATGAGTTTCCTTTAGATGCATACAATCTTTAAACTTGCATTCATAGCATCCAAACTCATGAAAAGTAGCTTTTACTTCCTCTTTAGAATATCCTGTAACTTCTAAAGCTGAAAAGCCTGGTGTATCACAAAAGGCAATATCTTGCGTCCAATAAATTTCTGTATGTCTAGTCGTGTGCTTACCACGATTCAAAGCTTGAGAAATTATATCCGTCTTTAAATTTAAGGACGGATCAATTCGATTTAACAAACTACTCTTACCTGCTCCAGTTTGACCAGTCAAAACAACAATACTTCCCTTTAAATAAGCAAGCAAATCAGAAAGATGCTGATTATCAAAACAAGGAATACCAATACGTTCATAGTATTCCCTATAACTTTGATAAATCTCTAAATCATGAGCTAAATCGAGTTTAGTAAAGCAAATCACCGGCTTGACCTTAGCAAGCAATATCGATGTAATCTCTTTATCGAGTAAAGTAAGTTTCAAATCAGGTTCTTTTAAAGATGCTACGATTAAACCATAATCAACATTGCAAACACTTGGCCTTTTCAATTCATTCTTACGAGGTAAAAGCTCTAAAATATAGCCGTTTTCTTCATCAATCATGCAAGTATCGCCAACTAACGGCGTAACTCCAGCATTACGAAAGCGTCCTCGTGGCGTACAAACATAACATTTCTCATCACATAAAACAGTATAAGCATTACTTACATTTTTAACAATAACACCCTTTAACATAAGCCGGACTCTTCACAACTTTCCGTATCATCACCACTATCACTACCCTCATCATCACCAGTTGATGAACTAGAAGCTTTAGCTACAGTAATGGTTACACTCGTTCCACTGACAATTCTTGTTCCTTCAGCTCTACTTTGACCAATGACGATACCAGGACTAACGGAACTGTCCTCTTTCTCAACCTTATTAACCGTCACATTATATTTCTTCAAATAATCAACAACATCATCATACGTATAAGTTCCATTCGTGAAATCTGGATATTTATCGACATTTGGAATATATAAAGTTACATAATCTCCAGCGGAAACCTTCTCACCCGCAGCAGGTGTTTGATCAATAACTGTATTTTCTTCGACATTTTCATCCGTTGTTTCTTTTTTCTCAACTAAAACTTGAACACCTAAAGCCTCAAGCTTTCCTTTCACTTCTAAATAATTGGCATTCCTATAATCCTCTAAAGTAATCTTCGTATCGCCTTCACTTACCCAAAGCGTAACCTCAGTACCTTCCGTTCTTTCTGTACCAGCAAGAGGACTTGTCCGCACAACCTTACCTAATTCAATTTCCTCCGAAGCAATCTTCTGCTGATCACTAGCCACCGTAAACCCGGCATCTTGCAAAGCCTTAATTGCTTCATCAACCGTAAACCCAGCCACATCCGGAACAACAATTTCTTTATTGGTTGTCAAAGTAGGAATTAACACAACAACCGTTGTAATTGCCACGACTAAAACTGTAAAAATAGAAGCCAAAACAATTAACAACTTATTTTGTTTCTTTAAATCATTTTTCGTTATTTTCTTGGCCAAAACTTCACCTTCTTCATCATTCTCTACCGGCTCTTTTTTTTCTATCTTCTTCGGTTCTTTTTTCTCTTCATTATTTACTTTCTTTGAAGATTTCGACTTTCCTTCATCCGTATTTTCTGGATAAGGCAGAACAACTTTTGCTTCATGAGCCCGATCTTCATCTAAACAAGTAAGTAAATCATTATGCATCTCTCTTGCATCACTATAACGATTCTTTGGATTCTTCGCCGTAGCTCTAATAATAATATTTTCAATACTTTGAGGAATATTAGGAAGACTCGCCCGAATACTTGGAAGAGGTTCCTTTAAATGTTTTAAAGCAATTTCAACTGCATTATCCCCACGATAAGGTAGAGAACCAGTCAAAAGTTCATACATGACAATACCCATCGAATAAATATCGCTTTGTAACGTTGCACCCTTACCATTAGCTTGCTCTGGTGGCAAATAATGCACACTACCCATTACCGAATTCGTCTGTGTAAGCTGTGTCGAATTCATAGCCATCGCAATACCAAAGTCCATGATCTTTACTAAACCATTTTCCAAAATCATAATATTTTGGGGTTTAATATCCCGGTGAATAATGTAAGAGTCATGTGCCACACTCATTCCATCCGTAATCTGAAGCATAATATCAATAACTTCACTAATCGTGAGCTTTCCTCGTTTTTTTACTAAATCTTTTAAATTTCGCCCCTCGACATATTCCATAACAATGTAGTATTGACCATTATCTTCTCCAACATCGTACACTTCGACAATATTTGGATGCGTAAGACTACTTGCCGACAAAGCTTCCCTTTGAAACCTTCTTACAAACTTCTCGTCTCCTGCTAAATCCCCTCTTAAAACTTTAACCGCTACATTTCGATCAAGAATAGTATCATAAGCTAAATAAACATTAGCCATACCACCTTCACCAATAGCTTTAATAATTTGATAACGATCGCTTATTTTCTGACCTTTCATTATCATTGTTCACACCCACTTTTTATTTCTAAATATGCAATCGAGATATTATCCGTACCACCTCTTGCATTACATTTTCGAATTAATTTTTTTACCCTTTCTTCAATCGTTAAATCTTCTTCCAATACTTTCTCAATTTGTTCTGTCGTTAGCATATTTGTAAGACCATCACTACATAAGAAAATACCATCCACATCACTTTCAACCTCAAAAATATCCATATCAACATTCTCTGAGGCACCTAAAGCCTTCATTAAAACATTTCGTTGAGGATGATTCTTAGCCTCTTCTTCCGTAATATCTCCAGCTTCCACAAGCAAATTCACCAACGTATGATCCTTAGTAACCTTATGAAGCTTATTATTTTTTAGAACAAATCCCGAAGAATCTCCAATATTTCCAAAAATCAAAAACTTATCTGTTAATAAAGCTAAAACAAGTGTAGTTCCAAGTCCTGTCGAATCAAAATGATTTTTCGCATACTCTAAAATAGCTTCATTAATCTCATTGACATTATCATTAAGCCAATTGACCGCATCTAATTTAGACCCAATACTACTAATACTAGAAAAGCGTTTGCCAAAATGGGTAACTACCAAACTCGATGCAACCTCACCAGCTCGGTGTCCTCCCATGCCATCAGCCACAATGAGCAAATGCTCACCACTACCATTCTTAATAATTGTTACCGAATCCTCATTATGACTGCGTACTCGGCCAACATCTGTTAAATAATATGATTTCATTTATGTGCCACCTCTAAGTCTCTCAACATTAGCATACCAAATATTTTTCCTTTCGTCTATTCCTAACCCTTTTTCCCAAAATTATTTGACACAACCACTCGTTTTATTTACATTCACTTTACAAAAAAGAGAACTCAACCATTCTCATTATAAAATCTACCATTTGCCATTCCTTTTCCCATTTTTTCTCGTTATTAGTCACTTTTCTTGCATCTCAATCATTCTTGTTTTTACAGTTCGTAAGGACTTACCCACAATTTGAGCAATTTCTTTCTGCTTAATCGTTTGATTTTCTTTAATAACATTTAATATAGCCTGTTCCTCCAAAGTGCAATTTTTGCACTTTGAATCTTCATAAATTGCACTTTGGAAATACCCAGAGCAAAAAAAAGGAAACATTCCTTTCCTTTATACATTTTATTTACCATTTTTTTCATAATACTCTTCTAAAGTAAAATCTTGTTCCCATAACTTGCGAGCTAATTCTAAGCCAACAAACCGATAATGCCAAGGCTCATAAGAAATATGTGTGATACTTTCCTTCCCTTTTGGGTAACGCAACACAAAACCAAACTTATAACTATTTTCTTTCAACCATTCTACCTCTTTATCCCCATCATAAACCGCATCCGTATAAACACCATCTCTATAATAAGCAATATCAATAGCTAATCCCGTTTGATGTTCTGAAGCACCAGGAAGAGCAACTGTCGCATAAGCCTCATCGCCTTTTTCTAGGATATTCTTTTTTAACACGAACTCTTGATAATCATAAGAACGATACCCACTGTCAATCAAAATATGTACCCCAACTTCTAAAGCAGCCTTTTGCATCTTCAAAAAGTAAGGTAAAACATCGGCCCTTATCATCGGCTTCAAAGAAGGATCCTTATAATGATGAAAATTATTCTCGTTTTCATCCGTAACAACTAAATTTTTGGGAACATAATCTCTTGGAAGCAAATACTCATGATTGACAAGTATCGTGTAATCATTCATTTATACGCCCATACTATTTGTTTCAGGAAGCGTACTACCTCCGTCAAACACAATAGTTTCAGCCGTAATATAACTAGAAGCATCACTAGCTAAAAAGGCAGCTAACTCACCTAGTTCAAAAACACTACCCATTCTTTTCAAAGGAATAGCAGAAGCAATACCATCTATAACACTTTCTGGATTCTCTGGATTGCTTTCTTTAGCCATACCCTCAACCATAGGTGTTCTAATATATCCTGGTAAAATCGCATTCACCCGAATATTTTGACTAGCTAAATCCGCAGCTAAACCCTTAGTAAAACCAGCCACCGCTGCCTTAGTTGTTGCATAAGCAACCTCTCCAGGATCAGCTACCCGAACACCGGTCACACTAGAAAGATTAATAATACTACCTCCCGGATTCTTTAAATAAGGAAGGACTTCTTTTGTCACATTCCAAGTCCCTTTAATATTAATATCAAAATGAAAATCTCGAAGCTCATCACTTGTATCTTTAAAAGAAGCAAGCCGACAAACACCAGCATTATTCACTAAAACATCAATATGGCCAAAACGTTTAACAACATCTTCTACAGCCACTTTTATAGAAACACTATCTCGTATATCCACTTGATATCCATAAACATCTTCAAAAATATACTTTTCCTGTAACTCTTTAATCGTATTATCTAGTTCTTTAGCATAATCAAATATAGCTACCTTCATATGATATTTTAAAAACACATCAACAATACCTTTGCCATTTCCCATGGCACCTCCAGTTACAATTGCAACCTTACCATCTAAATTCATAATTATCCCTTTCTACCTTTCTAACCAAATCGTCGTTGGTCCAACATTTGTGAATGTCACATCCATATCTGCTCCAAACACCCCTGTTTCCACTGGAACCAGCTCTTTTAATTTCGCATTAAACACATCATATAAAACTTTGGCCTCATCTCCTCTTAAAGCTTTCATATAACTTGGTCTATTCCCGTTTCGCGCGTCCCCATATAACGTAAACTGACTGACCGATAAAATACTTCCGCCAACATCGAGCACACTTTTATTCATAACCCCATTCTCATCCGGAAAAATACGTAAATGAATGACCTTGCGGACAAGATAATCTATAACCTCTGCATTATCTCCATCAGTAAAACCAACCAGAACTAAAAGACCATCCTTACATCTACCAGTAACTCCACCATCTACGATAACTTCCGCATTCTTACATCTTTGTACTAAAACTCTCATTTTCGTTTTACCTCCTTGATAAACTTAAAGGCCTTCAAACTATCCATGAAATTCTCTAAAGCGTCCCTATTTTTCATTTTCACGGTGAGCTCGTAAATCGTTTCATTATCCTTTTCCTTTGTTTTAACCGCATCCACATAAACATCTTTACTTGTTGCCTTACCAATAATGTCGAGCAAATAATTCTTACCCATCTCACAAACAACGGTCACAATAGCATAATAAGTATTATCCCCAGCTACATTCCATTCCACATCAATAAGTCTTTCCGTCTCATTTTTTAGATTTGGACAATCCTTACGATGTACAGACACACCTTCACCTTTGGTCACAAATCCAACAATCTCATCTCCCCGCACCGGATGACAACACTTAGCTAAACTAACCATAATATTTTCTTCATTATTTACTAAAACATCACTCTTATAATTTTTCTTTGTTGAACTCTGTGACTTAGCTAAAACTTTTTCGAGTAAAACATCATGAACATCTCTTTTTCCCTCTGTTGCTAAAGATAAAATATAAGCTGCCGTATACCGTAAAGTTCCGATAGAAAAATATAAGTCATCTAAGTCTTGTAACTTAAGCTCATTACATATTGTCTTCACTGTTTCATTAGATAAAACCGTTTCAAAAGACATCTTTCTCTTCCGTAATTCATTATTTAAAATAGTCTTACCACGCTCAGTATAAACTTCCTTCTCTTGCTTACTAAAATAAGCTTTAATCTTATTCTTGGCATGACTTGTTTTAACAAAACTCAACCATTCCTTATTAGGAGTTCCTGTATTGCTTGTCTTAATCTTAACCACATCATTATTAGATAACTCATAATTCAAAGGTACAATCGTATCATTGACAATCGCTCCAACAGTCTTATCGCCAACATCGGTATGAATACGATAAGCAAAATCAATTGGCGTAGCTCCTTTTGGAAGCTCTAAAACATCCCCCTTCGGTGTAAAGACATAAATACTGTCATTTAATAAATCACTTTTAACATCACTTTCAAACTCTATATCCGATAAGTGATCCGAAGACTCAATTAAATTACGAAAAATTTCAAGCTTTTGTTCCATAATATTTTTAATCACTTGATGTTTCTCTTTATAAGCAAAATGGGCGGCCACACCTTTCTCGGCAAACTCATCCATCTCTTCAGTTCGTATTTGTACCTCATACTTATGACCATCAGGTCCAAAAACACCCGTATGCAAACTCTGATACATATTTTGCTTAGGCATAGCAATATAATCTTTAAAACGTCCTGGAATAGGTCTATACTTGGCATGAATAAGACCAACCGTCAAATAACACTCACTGACCTTTTCCACAATAACCCGTAAAGCTAAAATATCATAAATCTTCTCCCAAGTCTTGCCATTATTTAACTTATTATAAATACTATAAACACTTTTTACACGACTCTTAATTCGAAAAGGAATATTTTGCTCTGTCAACATCTCACTAATAGACTCTTCCATCTCTTCCAAACTCGTCTTTAATTCCTTCTCTGTAGCATTAAGTCTTTCTAAAATATCTTCGTACACATCCGGTTTACTATACTTTAGACAAAGATCTTCCATTTCTCCTTTAATCTTATACATTCCAAGACGGTGCGCGATAGGAATTAAAACCGTCATCGTTTCATTAACTTTTCGCTTCCGATCTTCCGGATTTAAAGCATCAGCTGTTCTTAAATTATGTAAACGATCCGCTAGCTTTAAAAACAATACCCGAATATCCTCACTCATACCAACTAAAACTTTTCTTAAATTCATTGCCGAATACTCTGAATCATCCGTAAGCTCTAATCGATTAATCTTTGAAATTGTTGCCACAATATTTGCTACATCACTACCAAAAGCCTCTAAAATTTCTTCTTTAGTTGCTCCTGCATGATTAATCGTCTCATGAATTAGAGAAGCTGCAATCGTCGATGCATCAACACTCATATCAAGCAAAATTTCCATCACCCCTAAAGGATGAGTCATATAATCCGTACCATTAAGCCTTTTCTTATCCTTATGCTTTTCTTTGCCAAACAAATAAGCCTTCCGAATAAGATTTACTTCATCCTGATCATAATATTCTTCACACTTAGAAAGTAACCCTTCAAAAATCTCATCAATCTGCATATAATCACCTTTTCTACTTTAATAATATTTTACAAGCGATTCCTTTATCCAATCTTTTCTTAAAAACCTCAGCATCCTTAACCGAACCAACCACATATCCATAATGAATTGGAATTGCAAGCTTAGGTTTAATCAAATTACATAAATTAGCAGCTTCTAAACAATCCATCGTATAAGTGCCCCCGACCGGAATAAATAAAACATCACATTTCACTTCTCTTGCTTCCTTTATATTATCCGTATCCCCCATAACATAATAAACTACATCATCTAAAGTAAGCACATAACCAACCCAGCCACTATCCTTGGGATGATTCTTTTTATGAAGATTGTAAGCTAAAACAGTCTTAAACTCCAAATTCTTAAAAGCATAAGTCTCATTAGGTTTCACAATAACAATATATTCTTCATTAAACCCAACAGACAAAAGTTCCTCCACAATATCCTTCGTCGTTACAATAACCGTATTCTCCTTTTTAATTTCCAAAATAGATAATAAAGAAAAATGATCAAAATGAGGATGCGTAATAAAAATATAATCGGCATCATGCAAAGGACTGACCTCTAAAGGATCAAAATAAACAACCTTACTCCCTTCAATCCGTATACTACTTTGCTTATTTACTGTTATTGGTTCCATTATTTCCTCCTCTATGACTATAAATCGTAAAATTATCCGTATTTAAAATATCATCAACCATAACCCCTAAAGTAAGGGCACTTTTCCCAGACCATACATACCTACAAAAAAACATCCAAATCTCTTTTTCTGTAATACCATACATCTTCTCTCTAAGCATTTCATTTTTCTTCGTCCGAATAGCCGGCAAAAGTCTTTGATACAATTCCTCCAAATTACTAAACTTTTCCTCATTCATACAATCACCCATTCTGAATCTCTCTTAAAAATCATACTATTATTATAAAGCAAACCATAAGAATAGGAAAGTGATTATTTGAAAAAAGACACTTTTAAGACATCAATTTTAATCTTACTTATCGGCGGATTTCTAACCAAAATCTTTGGTTTTATCATCCGTATTTACTCCACAAGAATCCTAGGAACAGAGGGAATATCTTACCTAACCATTGTTACCCCAACATATTCCCTATTCATTACCCTCTCAACATTTTCCCTTCCCATTAGTATTTCTAAACTCATAAGTGAAGGAAAAACAAGAGGAAAACACATTGTATTCTCGACCGCATTCTTTCTTATCTTCTTTCACCTAGCCCTCATCTTACTTGTTCTTTCATCTTCGTCTTTTATCGCCATAAACTTACTAAAACAACCTAAAGTAACACCCCTTATCATTGCCATGGCCGCGACCCTTCCTTTTATTAGCCTCACATCCATCCTCAAAGGCTACTTTCTTGGCAAAATGCGCGTAAGCCCCAACGTTATTTCTAATATCTTTGAACAACTTTTTCGTATCCTTTTCATCCTCATTGCTCTACCCATCATTGTCCATCAAAACGTCATGCTAGGTGTCATTGCCTATATTCTTTTAAATGCCATCACCGAAATCATAAGCGTTTGTACATTTATCTGTTTTCTACCTCGTCACGTCAAAATTCATAAAGAAGACTTAAGACCCCAAAAAAACATTATTTCATCTATTCTAAACACAAGTATTCCTTCCGTCTCTTCTCGCCTTGTTGGCAACATCGGTTTCTTCTTAGAACCAATTATTCTTACCAACGCTCTTTTATACTGTGGCTATTCAAACGCTTACATCCTAGAACAATATGCTGCCTACAATGCCTATGCCATCACCTTACTTACCATGCCTAGTTTCTTCGTTGGAGCCATATGTCAAGTCTTAGTGCCCGAAGTTAGTAAATTTAAAGCCACCCACAATGAAACCATGCTAAAAAGAAGGATCCGTCAAGCCTTATCCTATTCCTTTATGATCGGCCTTATTAGCTCCATCATCATCTTTATCTTCCGTGATCCTTTATTAGCTACCCTTTACAAAACAAACTTAGGAAGCGATTACATCTTCATACTTGCCCCATTCTTTGTTCTCTTTTACTTAGAAGCTCCCTTATCTAGCATTCTAGAAGCCAGTGGCAATGCCAAACAATCTTTCAAAATCACGCTTTTTGGTGTCATCTTAAAACTCATCACCCTAAGCATTCTATCGCTATGTAAAATAGGCTTATACTCCCTAGTCTTCAGTGAAATCATCAACATCATATTTGTTGTTTCCTACAGCTTAAAAAGCGTCAAAAAAAGACTTTAAACAGCCTTTATAATAACATCGTTAGTCTCGGTAATAATAACCTGATACCCAGAAGTAATCGAAGAAGCAGATTTCGTATACACAATCTGATTTTCCTGATACTCAACCTTTAAATTAGATATAAAACTACTCAAAGACAAATATTCTCCCGTAATAGCCTCTTCTAAAGTCATCTGTGTCGACCCATAATTCAAATAAACATTTTCTAAACAATCATAATAATACGTATAGCCATCATACTTAAATTTTTCTTTTGTTTGACAACGATTTTGTTCATAATAACTGATCGTATAATCTGTATAATCATCAATCTTCTCAATTCTTTCCAAACGTTGTAAACAATACAAATAATAATTCAAAAGAAAGACAAGCAAAACAGTCAACAAACACAACCCTAAAAAAAGGAGAAAAATACTTCTTTTCTGTTTTCGCAGTGCATGTGTTTTCATCAAATCTGCCACCCCACTCCTGTTCTTATATTCTACCACAGATTTAAGCTTTTTAGAATTGTTTTTCTTAAGTGAATATGCTAAAATATTTTTAGAATAAAGGAAGGTTTGTGATACTATGTATACAGAATACGATTACGCCAATCAACCCGTCGTTGATATAGTTAACGACATGCTTGCTGATGCTGCACGCAAAAGAGTTAGTGATATTCATATGGATCCAACACCAGAAGAACTGATTATCCGGGTCCGTGTCGATGGCGAACTTGCCCTATATTCTAAGGTTCCAGCCAATGTCAAAAAAAACCTAGTAACAAGAGTTAAAATTATCTCCGGAATGAACATTACCGAATCACGCGTTCCTCAAGACGGAGCCATTAAAATGACAATCGATAACCGTGATCTAGACTTCCGTGTTTCCACATTACCTATTGTCTATGGTGAAAAAGTCGTTATTCGTCTTCTCGATTACAGTGCCACCATGACATCCATTGAAGCCTTAGGATTTTCAGACACGAACCTCGAAAAACTAAACGAAGCCATTAGTAAACCAAACGGCATCATCTTAGTTACCGGAGCTACCGGATCCGGTAAATCCACAACCGTCTACTCCATTTTACAAAGACTGAACACCGTTGAACGAAACATTATTACCGTTGAAGACCCAGTTGAAATGAAAATTGATGGCATCAATCAAGTCCAAACCATGAGTGAAATCGGTTTAACATTCGCCAGTGCCTTACGTTCTATCCTAAGACAAGACCCTGATATCATCATGATTGGTGAGATTCGTGATAACGAAACAGCTCGTATAGCCGTTCGTGCCTCAATCACTGGTCACTTAGTTTTATCAACTATCCATACCAATAACTCCCTAACAACCATTGAACGTCTAGTCGACATGGACGTTGAACGATACCTTTTAGGTTCAGCCCTTGAAGCGATTATTTCCCAAAGACTATGTAAAAAACTTTGTCCAAAATGTCGTTCTTCAAGAGAAACAACCGACTATGAAAAAAGAGTCTTTAAAGAAGCATTAGGAATGGATATCAAATATATTTATCAACCAGTGGGTTGCAAAAACTGTTACAAAGGATACTCTGGTCGAATTGCCCTACATGAAGTTCTTGTCTTAAATCAAGAAATTCGTGATGCAATAGTTAACAACATGAAAAAAGAAGAACTAAGAGCCCTAATTTACCAAAACAAACATACAATAAGCCTATTAGATGATGGTTTAATAAAAGTTATTAACGGTTTAACTAGTTTCGAAGAAGTTTTAAGAGTAATTGATATTGAAGATGACCTAGGTGAAGAACAAAGTGAGCTTAAAAATGCACTTATTGGCAAGACAAAAAAACAACCATCAACGACCGACCCCATCGAAACTCTATAACATGATTTCATCCGTTATCAAATAACAATCGGAATAACTTCTCTTCGTTTTTTCAAAATGATGGATACCATAAATAAATACATCCATCTTTTTTTGATGAAAAAAATCAACCAACTCCCTAGTCACAACACTCTCCAAAAGACAAATAAAATCGTATTCCTCATAACTATCCTCACTATTTAAAACATAATTTAAAACCCCTAACTTATAAAAATCACTCTTTGGAAACTTTTGAATCACTTTATTATAAAAACTCATCAAATAAACATTCTTTCCACTTTTTTTTATCTCTCTCACTAACTTTTCTGTATCCATCATAACTTCTTTAATTTCCAACAAAAAAATCTTATCACTTTTCAATTTCAAAACATCTTTAAGTAAAGTTATCCCCTTTAGATCACTTACCTTACTAACCGAGACAATATTTCCTTGCCATATAGGACCATGAACAACCACAAACTCTCCATCCTTACTAGTCCTAACATCACATTCAAAACCAGCATAATTTGTATTTCCTAAAGCCCCAAGAAAAGCCTCAATACTATTTTCCTTCACTCCCTTAACCTTCAAACCCCTGTGTGCAATTACCTGATTCATACTAAATCCTATGTCTTCAAAACCAAAAAAAGAAGTGTATCGCTACACCCTTTAATCTAAGTCTAACCCTTCCCAAGAGGAGTCGGTTGGTTTGTTGGCAGGACAACCAGAAAACATTCGAGTAATATTTGCATTATTTGCATACACAAAATTATTTCCATAAGTAATATTGTTTAAACCAGATGATTCCAAAAACATCTCACTCATATCAGTTACATTGGAAGTATCAAAGGAACTTAAATCTAATTCAGTTAAGAAAGGCATCCAAGAAAACATAGAACTCATATTTGTAACATTTGAAGTATCAAAAGAACTTAAATCTAAACTAGTCAAACCAGAAGAAGAAAACATATAACTCATATTCGTAACATTCGAGGTATCAAAGGAACTTAGATTTAATTTGGTTAAAGAATACGTATTACTAAACATGGAACTCATATTGGTTACATAGCTTGTATCTAGATTTTGGAGATTATTAATTTCTGTTAAATTCATAAACGCTACAAACAACATTGAACTATCATAATTAACGTACACTTTGCCATTAGACTGGATATACATATCATAAGCAACTATTGTATCGCCACTCCAAGAATCTTCAAGTGTCCCGTTTTCAACTAAATAGGCCATGACACTGCCATCTTGATTTGCTGAGATGTCATAAGTGTATGCTGCATTATCTTTTAGAGTTAAGGTGTCCTCAAAAGTAATTGTTTTGATATTTAGATTATGTTGCCAAAAAGAATCACTGATGATTGCACCAGTATCCGGATTCATATCACCTTCTCCAGTCTCTGGATCAATTGTAAAGTCTTTAGCCATGATCATATTACTTGGTGCCTCTCTATAACTACTATTAACAGAGATCTTACCGTTATAAGTTGCATT
>CALVQE010000025.1 GCA_944355355.1 uncultured Bacilli bacterium | reverse complement strand
CCTCGGCACCAAAATTGTCTTTGCCCATACTTATATTTCATATCTGCATGTCTTTCAAATATTAGCAATGTACTTTTTCCTTTGATATATCCCATCACTCCTGCTATACTCATTTTTGGGGGAACACTAATTAACATATGCACATGATCTGGACATACTTCCGCTTCTATGATTTCTATTCCCTTTCTATCACATAACATTCTTAATATCTTTCCTATGTCTACTCTCAATTGATTATATATAACTTTCCTTCTAAATTTTGGAGCAAACACTACGTGGTATTTGCAATTCCACTTCGTGTGTGCTAAACTATTTACGTCCATTAAGGACACCTCCTTTGATTTTTTGTGCTTACGACGAACAGCATCTATTTTATCAAAGGAGGTTTTTCTTTGCAACGCTAAAGCTCTTTAGAACCCCCTGTACAACAGGGGGTTTTCGTAACACAAAAAAAACAGCTGTATATTTTACAGCTGTTTTACATGCCTAAGCTACAGTTGGATTTGGATTTGCCGGTTCAATTCGTGGTGGTTCTCCAACATTTAGTCCACCCTGTGGTTGCTGAGGCATAGCTTGTCCTTGGGAGGAACTCTGAGCTACTTCAACACTCCAACACTTAGAAACATCACAGTTAGATGAGTATGGAGGTGGATCCGGCATATTCATTTTCACAATCATTGGAATTTTAAATGCTCCACCAAAGGCTACACATGTACCTGGTTGTAATGTTTTTTGTTTTTCAATAACATCACTAGAAATGTTTGGTAACATTTCTTCAATATATTTTAAGTCTTTTGGATGGGTCATTTTAAAGATTAAGAAATTAGAAATCTGAGCAATAACGGTATCACTAATTTCAACAGGTCGCTGGGAAATAACACCTAATAAAGCCCCGTATTTACGACCTTCTTTAGCAATCCGATCAAAGATATTATAACCAAGTAAGAACGTATCATTATCATTTTGAATATAACGGTGTGCTTCCTCTAAAATTAAATGCATTGGCATAGAAGCCCGATTCTTTAAAGATTTCGTATAATCAAACAATAATCGACAAACAATCTTAACAATTACTTTTGCATACACATCATCAACATCTTCTAAGTTAATATTAATAATTTGTGCTTTCTTACCATTCTTCATAATAAGAGAATTAACAAAATCTGTTGGCGTAACATATCCCCGATTAACAAAATAATTACCAACCTTTGTATTTAAAATACTAGATAAACGTACTTTAATCATGATCGCGTCATCATAAACTTTACTATTATTTTGGAATCCTTCACTAATCAAAGTAAACTCTAAAGCCTTTGAAAAATCTAACATGGAATAAGAATAAATCTCAGGTTCTTTTGTTTCCTCTAAAGTATCATCTACATGCTTTAAAATATAATCCGTAATTAAAACAGATTCACCAAAATAACCATTAGAATCAATTTCAAAACATTCCGAAAAACTTCTTGAATAACCCAAACCAGCAATTCTTGAATCAAAATTAAAGTCAGGTGTATGACATACTTCTATAATCGTAAATATTTCATTTTTCTTATGCGCTGTTGTCTGATTACTAAACAAAATAGCAAGTAAAGCTTTAGCAATTAAATGGTTTTTATAACGTTCACTCTCCTCATTATTTTGACTAAAAATTTTAGCTAAGCGGATCGTTCTTTCAATAATTGGAAGCTGACTATGACTACTTGCTTGTAAAAGTAAAGCCATATCATCTAACTTTAACAAACTCACTGGAATTTCTAATGGTACATCATCAGGTTCAGTAACATTGGAAGTAATAAACTTATACTGATAATTCGGATTATAATTACTAATACCTCTTAAAGCATTCTTATACTCTCCATAGGCATCAAACAAAAATAAATTCATATTGCCATTAAAAACAGATTTATCCATAAATAAATTTTGAATGATTCTTGAAATACCATGCGTTTTACCAGCACCAGAGTTACCACAAATAAAGAAGTGATTTGAAAAAAACGCATTAACCTTAGGAAATACTGTGTAATTTTTATAAATCGCACTTTGTCCAAGTTCAAAAGAAGTCTTATCCTTAACGCCAATAAGCTCTTGTAACTCAGCACCATTAATAATTCTTATTTTACTTGATAAAAGTGGTTTACGAATAACACCATTGACATATCTACCATCAATATATTCTCCCAAAAAACGAATCTTAATAATATCCGGATTAATTTCCGAAATTTCTCCTAATATTCTTTGATTAGGTGCCTCAAAAATAACATGGACATTCATCAAATCCATGGATTCATCACTTTTTAAAGTGTTTTCCAAATGGGCAACCGACTCACTAATATAAATAATTTTTCCAAACATTTTTCATACCCTCTATTCTATCTATGATTATAACAAGAAATCCAAAAAAAATCTATGCTTAATTCATAGAATCCTATTTTCTTCTTCTATTTTCTAAGATAAAGCATAGATATAACTAATTGGTATTAAAATCAAGTGAACCGTTTGGTTATATGAAAAAATAGATATAGGTGATTAACATGAATATTGATCGTTTAAAAGAAATTAGACAAGATCGGGATTTACAACAAAAAGATATCGCTAAAATATTAAAAACAAGTCAAGTCCAATATTCTCGTTATGAACGAGGTATTCGTACCATTCCCATTGATAAACTTGCTCTGCTCGCGAAATATTATGATGTCAGCGTCGATTATTTACTAGGACTCACTAACGAACGCAAACCATATCCTAAATCCAAAGTTTAAAAAAGAAATCATTGTTGCCTTTGATTTCTTTTTTTTGAAACAGCTAACATAGCCTCTTTTAAAGAATAATTTGTCTGATAAAAAGAATTGACTTCCGCTAAGAAAACTTTACACATTTCCTGTAAATTTTCTAAAGCCCTTTGTTTTCCATCATCTGTCCTAGCCTTACAATAACGTCGGTAAGCCTCCACTATAGAAGAAAGCCATCCGTAAAGTTCTTCTTCTTTCATCTTTTTGCCAATTCTTCCATCAATATTTCTTTCGTCATAACCGGATTAGCTTTACCTCTAGTTTCCTTCATAACTTGTCCTACAAAATAATCAAAAAGATTTGTCTTACCATTTTTATACTGTTCAATTTGACTTGTATTTGCCTCTAAAATAGCCGTAATAATTTTTAAAAGCTCCTCTTTATCCGAAATTTGAGCATTGTCTTTACTCATGTAACTCTTTGGTTCTTTCTTCTCTTCACAAGCTTTATAGAAAATTTCCTTGGCTTGTTTCGAAGAAATACTTCCCTCTTTTATTGCATCTGTAATTTGCTTTAAATAATTCGGTGTAAGATAAAAATCTTCAATGCTAAGATCCACTTTATTTAATTCTCCAACAATCGTCACCGTTACCCAATTGGCTGCCGCTTTTGCCTCAATACCTAAACGAATACATTCTTCAAAGTAATCTGAAATAGCCTTTTCCTTAATAAGCACATTCGCATCATACTCACTTAACTGATATTCATTAATATAGGTCTGTTTTCTTTCAGAAGCAAGCTTCGGAATATCCTTTCTAATCTCTTTTAACCAAGTCTCTGTCACTTTAAATTTTGGAATATTTGGTTCCACAAAATACTTATAATCTAAAGCGTCCACCTTACTGCGCATATAAATGGTGCTAAAAGTATCTTCATCCCAACGTCTTGTCTGCTGAGGCATTTCATCATAAGTACCATTTTCTTTTAACTCAAGCTGCCGTTCAATCTCATAATTAATCGCGTCGCGAACACCACCAAAAGAATTAACGTTTTTCATCTCAACTTTTGTTCCCCAGTTTTCTGGATCATTTTCATCTAAAGAAGCATCCATAATAGACACATTAACATCGCAGCGTACTTGACCTTTTTTGGTGTCGGCATCGGAAATACCAGCATATTGATACACACTGCGCATATGCTCCAAGAAGGCCATAGCCTCTTCACCAGAATGAAAATCCGGCTCAGTAACTAGTTCAAGCAAAGGTACACCCGAACGGTTATAATCAATCGTACTTGTCGTCTCATAATGATCCAAACTAGCCGAATCTTCTTCTAAGTGAATATTATTAATCCGAACCCTTTTCATTTCACCCTTATATTCATAATCAACATAACCATAAATTCCTACTGGAATAGGCTTTGTTTCCTGCGTAATTTGATATCCCTTTGGTAAATCAGGATAATAGTAATTTTTACGTTCAAACCAAATATACTCTGGCTGCGTACAATTAGTAATCATACTAGCCATCAAAGCAAGACGTACAGCCTCCTTGTTAACTACTGGAAGTGTTCCAGGAAAACCCATATCTAAAGGTTGGACACAAGAATTCGGTTCATCACTATAAGTGTTAGGTGCACTAGAAAAAACCTTGCTCTTTGTTTTTGAAATCTCACAATGCATCTCCAAACCAATTTTAGCTAAATACTTAGTCATGACGCACCTCCTTTGCAACTTGTCCCTTATAAGTCATCTGTCCCTCTAAATCATGTGCAATATGAAGCGTAAGCTCATCTTCATAACAATTACCTGTAATATTAATACCAACTGGTAAATCGCTTACAAAACCATTTGGAATAGTAATAGAAGGAAATCCTCCAAAATTTCCAATTTGCAAATGTTCCTCAAGTATCTGTGTATTTTCATCTAAAATATCCGTAGAGCCTTCCAACTTTTTAGCAGGTCCACTACCAACAGGTAAAACGACTGCATCATAATCCTTAAAAATCTCCTTATAACGATCGACAATAAGTCTTCTTACTCTCTGAGCATTTCGAAAATATCTTTCCTGATTTTCTTTTTGTAAAACATAAGAACCAATCACAAACCGCCTTTTAATCAAAGAAGAAAATCCTTTTGTTCGATGATCCTTAATCATATCAATATAATTATCCCCTTCACCTCGAGGTCCAAAGACAATTCCCGTTAAATTAGATAAATTACTCGTTGCTTCCGCACAAGATAAAACAACATAAACACTAGGTACAGCTTTAAGTAATTGTTCATCAATACTCACTTCGTCCACCGTATATCCAAGATCCTTGAAATGATTCAAAGTTTGCTGAAAGTTTTCTAAATGTTCCTTTAACTCCTTAGAAGCGTTTGGATAATTTTCAATATTGCAAATTTCCTTAATCGTGCAAACTTTCTTTCTTCCTAAATCTTGATCTAAAGAATCATATAAATGAACTTTAGAAGAATCCCAACTGGTCATATCTTTAGAATCAAGACCCTTCATTGCATCTACAACGATCGCCGCATCACAAACACTTCTTGTTAAAACCCCACAATGATCTAGACTAGAAGCAAAAGCAAATAACCCATAACGACTAATCATTCCATAGGTAGGTTTATAACCAACAATCCCACAATAAGCAGCAGGCTTTCTTATAGAATCTCCCGTGTCACTTCCAAGCGCATAAGGATAAACACCACTAGCAACAGCAGCGGCACTTCCTGAAGAACTCCCTGCACACATACGAGTATGATCCCAAGGATTAGTCACTACACCCGTATGACATGTCGTTCCAGTCCCGCCCATTCCAAATTCATCTAAAGCGGTTTTATTAACTGGAATTGCTCCATGACTAGCCAAATTTTCCACCGCCGTAGCTGAGAAAAAAGGCACATAATCTTTAAGAGTATTGGAAGATCCCGTAGATAAAATACCTTTTGTCGAATAATTATCTTTAATTCCATAAGGAATCCCACTGAGATAATCATCCGTAACTTCTCCTCCCTTTGCCTCATCCAAAATAGTAACAAAAGCATTACAACTCTCTTGAACCTCATGAGATTTTTCTAAAGCTTCACCCACAAGCTCCTCACTTGTAACCTTACCACTTTTAAGTAGTTCATGTAACTCTAAAATTCCTTTATCCATATAAGCCATTATCCCACCACCTTTGGTACCACAATACATGCGCCATCCTCATCATCACTATTTTTAAGCAAATCATCAATAGGAACAGGCTCGCTTGCCACATCCTCACGCATTTCATAAACAAAATCATCCAACGCATGCGTCATCGGTTCAACATCCTTTATATTCGCAATTTGTTCTACCGCTTGAAGACTTTCATCAATAATATCAAACTCACTGACAATCATATCTTTTTCTTCATCTGTTAACCCGATCAAAAGCTTATCTGCATAATCATCAATCATTTCTTTTGTAAATTTACTCATTTTTCCTTCACCTCTATCTTTATTCCTAACTCTTTTAGTTGTTCTTTTGAAAGTTCACTAGGCGATCCCATTAAATAATCAGCTCCACTTGTACTCGTTGGAAACGCCTGTACTTCCCGTAAATTTGGCTCATCTAAAAGGAGCATCAATATGCGATCAATTCCAGGAGCCATCCCTCCATGCGGAGGACAACCATATTTAAAAGCTGTGATAATCGATTGAAACTTACTTTCTACTTCTTCTTTTGAGTATCCAACAACTTCAAAACCATGAATTAAACAATCCACATCATGATTACGTATCGCTCCACTAGCCATCTCATAACCATTACACACAAAATCATACTGGTAAGCCAAAATATCCAAAACATCCTTTTCTTCATAATCTTTCATACCATCATGAGGAAGACTAAAAGGATTATGACAAAACTCAATCTTTCTTTTTTCTTCGTCATACTCAAACATTGGAAAATCCTTGACAATACAAAATTCAAACCGATTCTCATCAATTAATGAAAGTTTCCTTCCTAAATAATCTCGAATCTGACCAGCATATTTTAAAGCAGTTTTCTCTTTCCGATTAGCAATGAAAAACATAACATCATTTGCTTTCATATTCTCTTTTAAAATCAAATTCTTTCGTTCTTCATCCGTTAAGAATTTATCAATTGGTCCTTTTAACGAACCATTCGAAAGTAACGTAAGATATCCAATACCAGGCATTCCTATACTACTTGCAAAATCCACAATTTCATTAAACCAACTATTGGAGTTTTCCCCAATCCCAGAGACAACAATCGCTTTGACAAAACTCTTTTGAAAAGGCTTAAACTTCGTTTCTTTTAAAGTCTCGCTGACATCTGTAATAACTAAAGGATTACGTAAATCCGGTTTATCCGTACCATACTTAGACATGGCTTCTTGATAAGTCAAACGCTTAAATGGCCTTGGACTAACCTCTTTATCCGAAAACTTCTTAAATGTCTCATAAAAAACTTCTTCGCCGATCGCAAGTACATCATCTTCCGTAACATAACTCATTTCAAAATCGAGTTGATAAAACTCAAGTGTTCGGTCTTTCCTCGCATCTTCATCACGAAAACAAGGAGCAATCTGAAAATACTTTTCAATCCCACCAACCATTAATAACTCTTTATAAATTTGAGGTGCTTGAGGAAGAGCATAAAACTTTCCTTTGAAATTACGTGAAGGAACAACAAAATCTCTCGCGCCCTCAGGACTAGAAGCTGTAAGAATTGGCGTTTCTACTTCCATAAAACCTAAATCATACATCTTATCCCGTAAAAAATGTAAAAGCTCATGTCGCATTTTTAATTTTTGCTGCACCTTATCATTACGTAAATCCAAATAACGATACTTAAGACGAATATCTTCACTTGATGTTTCACTACGACGAATCTCAAAAGGTAGAACGTTCTGTGCCTCACTTAAAACATCTAATTTTTGAACGAATAGCTCAACTTCTCCCGTTTTAATCTTAGGATTATACGTCTCTTCACTACGCAAGCGAATAATCCCCTTTACTCGAATGACACTCTCCTTAGTGAGATGAGCAAACAAATCATCATCATTACTGACGACTTGAACAACCTCAGTTGTATCTCGTAAATCCAAAAATAAGACACCACCGTGATCACGGATTGTCTCAACCCAACCACTAACGGTAACCTCTTGATCTAACATAGCCTTGGAAATATCTTTACAATAACAAGTTCGATAAATGTTTGGTTGCATAACGCCCTCCTTTAAAAATCACAATTTCCTGGTGTTCTTGGATATGGAATAACATCACGAATATTATCTACACCCGTAAGATAAATAAGTAACCGCTCAAAGCCCATACCAAATCCAGAATGAACAACACTACCATAACGGCGTAGATCCATATACCATTTCATCTCATCTAAATCCATATTAAGTTCCTTCATTCTCGTTACTAACTTATCAAAGTCTTCCTCTCTTTGACTACCACCCATCAATTCTCCAGACAATGGCACCTCAAGATCTACAGCCCGAACTGTTTTTCCATCATCATTTTGCTTCATATAGAAAGCCTTAATGTCTTTAGGCCAGTCCGTAATAAATACAGGTCCATGGAAATACTCCGTAATATAAGTCTCATGCTCTTTGTGAATATCTTCTCCGTACTCAGGTTCAAATTCCCATTTTTGATTCGCATTCTTTAAAATTGTAATAACCTCTTCATGCGTTACTCTAGTAAACGTTGACCGAACTAAATCCTCAAGTTTTTGAACCAACCCAGGAGACTGAAACTTATCTAAAAATAAAAGTTCATCCTTAGCATGCTCCAAAGTATAAGAAACAATGTATTTTAACATATCTTCTTCAATATCCATAAGTTCATCTAAATCACAAAATGAAATCTCCGGTTCAATCATCCAAAACTCAGCAGCATGTGTCTTAGTATTAGAGTTTTCTGCTCGAAAAGTAGGCCCAAATGTATATACCTTAGAAAAAGCCATAGCAAATGTCTCAGCCTCAAGTTGACCAGAAACAGTCAAGTTTGTTCTCTTTCCAAAGAAATCTTTCGTATAATCCACCTTACCATTTAACTTATCTAAAGGTAAAGTCGTTACTTCAAACATTTCTCCAGCCCCCTCACAATCACTAGCAGTTAAAATAGGAGCATGAAAATACACATAGCCATTCTTTCCAAAATACTCATGAATAGCTAAAGCAGCCACTGATCGAATTCGAAAAACCGCTTGAAACAAATTTGCTCTTGGTCTTAAATGCGCGATGCTTCGTAAAAATTCCTTCGTATGCCTTTTAGGTTGTAAAGGATAATCAGCATCACACTTTCCTAACACTTTTACCCTTTTTGCTTTTAGCTCAACACTTTGATTTTTTCCTTCACTTTGCACAAGTATACCTTGTACTTCAATAGAAGAACCAAAAGGTATCGAACCAATCTCTTCAAAATTTTCGGTATCTTTATCATACACAACTTGTAATCGTTTCATACTTGTTCCATCAGACAACTCAATAAAACCTAACTCTTTACTATCTCTGTGACCTCTAATCCATCCTGAAACACAAATATCGGCTCCAATGTAATCTTTTTCTTTTTCCCATAACTCATGTAAATACATATTCTTCATCCTTTCCTAAAAATTAAAAAACCTAAGTAAACCGTAAGGACGAAATAAATTCCGCGGTGCCACCTTACTTTACCTAGGTACTCTTTCTATAGTTTTATCGGTCCAACCGTTTTTAAGTACAACCAAAGAACTGTTTTTCAAATACTTTTTTATGAGGCATTTCCACCATCTAGCCTTCTCTTACATAAAACAAGCATCCTACTCGTTTCTTTCTTAAAAATTTCTCTTTTATTTTATTCTATTTTTTTCTTCTCGTCAATTCTTTTTTTGCCTATTCCCAAAAAACTGGAAAAGGACACTTTTTTGGGAATAACTAAACATTATCATTCATTAAAGCATCTTTCCGTAGCTGAATAAGTTCATCTTTAATCTTGTTAATTTCATCCTCGACATCTGTAATTTCATTTTTAGAAACAAAAGAATTTTGTTTCATCTTATGCTTAACCGTTTGACTTTGAGCCGAAATTGTTAAAATAGTCTGTCCCATCTGTTCAAAAAAGTTACCCAAAGAATTCTGCTGGTTAATGCTAAGTGCCGGAGCAATAGCCATACCTAGTAATGTAGCAATACTAACAAATTCATAAGGATTTAAAGTATTAATCCAATTCGCCAAAGCCCCAAAATCTTGGCTCATAAACTCATTAAAGGCCTTATTATCATAACTGTTCTTCATAGAACATTGTATGAAAAACAGTTATTATTTATTTTAAAGACAAGAAAAAAAGACCTTATAATACAGTAGTCTTATAAAGTCCATGTAAATTACAATAAGCATAAATTGCCTTAATGTCTGAAGTATTTAAGAAAGTTGCCGTTGGTTCATCACCAGGGTTCAAATATTTAATAGAATAACCATCGCTTCTTTCAACTAAGATCCACATAATATAATGTTCTTCTGACATAGGATGATCTACCTCACCTACTCTTACAACACAATCATTATCCTTCATTTCATATACAGGCAAATGTTTTTCATGTGCCCCATCACTTGTATTTACCTCTAACTCTTTTAAAACCTCACCACAACAAGTAAGAGCCTCACTTTTATCTTCAATTTTAGCTAATATATTGCCACATCTAAAGCAACGATATATCTTCATTTTTTACCACTCTCCTACATTTATTATAGGATAATTTTTGTGTTCACGCAACCACAAGTTTTTATGACAATAATCTACGTTTGTCCTTGATATAAGAACGTATGTTTGCTACAATAATGACAGATATATCTGAAATTCAGGTGCTGTTCCCTTTCATTTTATCTAAATAGAAAGGGGTGATTGTTATGCGTAAAAATGAAAAATATTTACATCGTATAATTAATCACTTAGTAATAGTAATTTTTATATTACTATTCATTATTATTTTTAAATAATAAAAGGCACCTAATCAACTTTTGTTGAATCGGGTGCCAGCCCAACATAAAGGGAAAGCATCTGATATGCACTTCAGATGTATCCTTTTTTATTTTATGAAGTTTCCTTCATCTATATACATTTTAACATATCTTTAGTTGATTGAAAACCCCGAAAAAAAATATTTTCACACGTTTTTCGCAGTTGCTTTTTTGCAAATATCTTTAAAAAAACTACAGAACGCAGGGAATTATAGAACAATTTAAGTGTTCACAGAGTCACAAATTTTTATGACAATAATCCACGTTTTCTCTTGCTACAAAAACATATGTTTGCTATAATGATGATGGATATATCTGAAATTCAGGTGCTGTTCCCTTTCATTTTATCTAAATAGAAAGGGATGATTGTTAAGCGTAAAAATGAGAAATATTTACATCGTATAATTAATCACTTAGTAATAGTAATTTTTATATTACTATTCATTATTATTTTTAAATAATAAAAGGCACCTAATCAACTGTCGTTGAATCGGGTGCCAACCACCAATAAAGGAACGCATCTGATCATTACTTCAGATGTATCCTTTTTTATTTTATGAAGTTTCCTTCATCTATATACATTTTAGCATATCTTAAATTGATTGAAAACCCCACAAATGCAAAAAATTATCTTCTAGGCATCTTCTTTAAATACTCTTGTCTCAAATAAGAACTGGATAAATGCGTATATATCTGCGTAGTTCCTAAATTATCATGTCCTAAAAGTTCTTGAACGGTTCTTATGTCGGCTCCATTTTCTAATAAATGCGTTGCAAAAGTATGTCTTAAAGTATGAGGCGAAACATGATGTTCAAGGCCTCTTTTTTGAACATATTCGTTCACAATTTTCTCAATACTACTCCGACTTAGCTGTCCCCCACGACTATTAATAAATAAATAATCACAATTTCCATTTATAAGCAACTTATCGCGAAGACTCAAATAATCATTTAAAGCCTCAGCTGCATAATCTCCATAATAAACAAGTCTTTCTTTCTTTCCTTTCCCAATTGTTCTTATAAACTGTTCTTTAAATTCAATATCTTCTAAACGAATATTAGAAAGTTCTGAAACACGCATACCTGTCGCATATAAAAGTTCAAAAATAAGCCGAATCATATAATCACGAGGTTTTTCTAATTGTTCAAAATCTAAAATTTTTCGCATCTCCTCATAATTTAAAGTATTCGGTAATTTCTTTTCTAACTTCGGATTATGAATACTTTTAAAAACATTATGAGTTAAAACCTCTTCCAAAACTAAATAGTCATAAAAGCTGCGAATAGCAGTCAAGTGTCTTGCTAAGCTACTATTTTTATAATGGTCATTATCCAGCGCTTCTAAATAATTCCAAATATCTTTTTTAGTAACATGCAAAAAAGACAGATGATGCTGGTCTAAATAATCCCTGTAACTTGAAAGTTCATGCTCATATCCTAAAATAGTATTCTCACTATAACCACGTGTATACTTTAAATGTTCTAAATATTTTTCTATCCATTTTTTCATAAATTAAGTATATCACAAAAAGTATTTTTCGTATAGAAACATCTTTTTTTATCATACTATAAATGTGATGCTTATGACTCTTTTAGCTGCTTTTATTTTCTTTTCTATTTTAGGTTTCTCGGGAGAATATCTTGGAAGTTTAATCATGAACCATAAAAAGGAAACTTTACTTTTAGGACCATGGATGCCTATTTACGGTTTAGGCTTTCTCTTTGTTCATATAATTCATCAATTTCTAAAGAAAAAAAACATAACCAAGAAAAAAGAACTCATCTTATGTTACATCATTAGTGTTCTAGGGATAACCATTTGTGAAGAAATTGGTGGTTTACTTACCTACCATTTCTTCCATAAAAATTACTGGGATTATACCAGTCTTTCTCTTTCTATAGGTCCCTATATAAACGTCTTTGTTTCCTTAGGTTGGGGAGTTCTTGCCTTAATCATTGAATATCTCATTTATCCCAAAGTAAAACCATTTCTCCAAAAAATTCCAAAATCAATAACAACGATCCTTTTTATCTTGTTTCTTCTAGACAATCTCATCTGTTTTCAACGTCATAACTTACTTTACACCCTTAATTTACATCCTTTTTAATCCATGCTATAATACTCAAGAGGGTGAAACATATGTTAAGAGCTTTTCAAATTTTAGTTAACAAATTTTTGACATTTATGTGTAAAATATTTGGCCGCAACGGCAGTCAATTTCCGGGTGCGATTAGCTACAATATCAACCAACACATTTTAGAAAAAATCAAATATCCAAAATACGTTATTGGTGTGACTGGTTCCAGTGGTAAAGGAACAACAACCAATTTAATTTATCACATTTTAACAGATGCTGGCTTAGATGTTGTCTACAATAGCTCTGGAAGTAACGGAATCAGAGGAATTACCACCCTTATCTTAAATCATTGTAATATTTTTGGTAAATTTAAACATGATGTTCTTCTCCTTGAACTAGACGAAAAACATTTACATCTTGCCTTTGGCAAAAACAAAATGACCCATCTCGTCCTAACCAACATTACTCGCGATCAACCAGCAAGAAACGGTTCCCCAGACCTTATCTATGAGGCGATATTTAAGGCTTTAGATGGTTCAACAACCCTAATTTTAAATGCCGATGACCCATGCCTCAATAAAGCAACCCTTTCCTATCCAGGCAAAATCATTACTTATGGTATTAATAAAACAAAAGATTCCTATAACAAAAAAGAAAACTTCAGTGTCGACAATGCCTACTGTCCAAACTGTCACAAAAAACTAATTTATTCTTATTACCACTATGGTCACATTGGCTCTTACTACTGTCCAAACTGTGACTTCAAAAGAAAGACACCTGACTATGTTGCCACCAAAGTAAACTTAGAAAATCAAACTATGTTTATCAATAAAAACGAAGTTCACCTAAATAGAAACTTTATGTTCACAGCCTATGCTACAGTCGCAGCCTATGCTTTATGTGAAACAATTGGTATCAAAGAAAAAGATGTTTTACATGCATTAAATGAAGATGTTATCCCAAGCAAACGCGGCCACGAATACAAAATTGATAACCGGAAAGTCGTCATGCTTGAAAGCAAAAATGAAAATGCTTTAAGTTACTACCAATCTTTAAAATACATTGTCAATGAAAAAGGAAGCAAAGTCGTTATTTTAGGTTTTGATAATGTTTCAAGACGTTATAAATATAATGATTTAAGCTGGTTATGGGATGTTGACTTTGAACTATTAAACGATGAATCTATAGAAAAAATCATTCTCATCGGACGTTTCAAATGGGATGTTCTAGTAAGACTTAAATATGCCAAGATCAAAAAAAATAAAATTATTCTTATCGATGATATGAACACCCTAATCCCGATAGTTAAAGAAAAAACTAAAGGTGAAATCTACACAATGGTTTGCTTCGATATGACCGAGATTATCCAAAAGAAAATAATGGAGGATGAACATGGAAACAATTAAAATTGCTCACTTATACTATGATTTAATGAATTTATATGGAGAACATGGAAATGTCAGAGCCCTTACCCACCACTTAGAAGAACATAAAATTCGTGTCATTGTCCACAATTTAAGTGTTGAAGACAAAATAAACTTTGATGAGTATGATCTCTTTTATATAGGGAGTGGCTCTAAAGAATCTTTCTTGATTGTTCTAGAAGATATTATCAAACATAAGGCCCAAATAAAAAAAGCTTTCGACGATGGAAAATTCTTCTTTGTAACTGGCAATGCTCTAGATCTATTCGGAAAGTCTTATACAACAAGTGATGATATCACCGTTGAAACACTGGATTTACTATCCTATGAAGCAATTGAAACAAACTTTCGTATTGTAGGTGAGCAAGTTTATACTTATCCAAAATTAAAGGAAGAAATCATTGGTTTTGTAAACCGTGATAGCCTTCTCAAAAACGTTCAGGAAAAAAAACTATTTCAAGTCAAAGAGGGAACCGGATATGCTCCCAACGAACAAACAGAAGGGATTTACAAAAAAAACTTCTATGGCACTTACCTTTTAGGTCCTATCTTTATTCGTAATCCTTATTTTACGGAAAAAATAATGGAAAAAATCTTAAAAAGTAAAAATATTCCTTATACTGCTTTTCAAGATGAAATAGAAATCAAAGCATTTGAAGAATATCGTCAAAACATGTTACACGAAAAAAATGGAAACTAACTTCCATTTTTTATTTTGTTAAAAAGCTCCATCCCAAGAAGAATCCGTAGGCTTATTTGCTATTGAATTTGTATACATATAATTTGTTGTGGCTGACTCACCTTTTACAAACAAAGAACCATAAACAACATTGGCTAAAGAAGATGTATTATAAAACATAAAATTTAACGTCGTTACATTACGCATATCAAAACTACTTAAATCAAGAGTAGTCAAACGACTAACATCTCGAAACATTGCATACATACTTTCAACCTCAGTTGTTTCAAAACCGCTTAAATTCAGATTTGTCAGATTAGAACACCGATAAAACATGGAAGCCATAGAAGTGACTTTACTTGTATTAAAGCCATTTAGATTTAAATCAGTAAGCGAAGAACAATTGTAAAACATAGAATTCATCGTCGTTACATTAGAGGTATCAAAAGCATCAATAGTAAGACTAGTTAAAGACGTACAATCTCTGAACATAGAATGCATTGTCGTCACCAATGACGTTTGAAAATGATTTAAATTCAAACTCGTTAAGCTACTACACTCCCGAAACATAGAATGCATTGTCGTCACTTTAGAAGTATCAAAAGAAGCTACATTTAAAGAAGATAAAGATTCACACCCGCGAAACATACTCTGCATTGTTGTCACATTTGAAGTATTAAAATGACTTAAATCAAGAGTAGTCAAACTACTACAATCTCGAAACATCTCGGCCATCGTTGTAACATTATTTGTCTCAAAACTACTCAAATTAAGACTTGTCAAACCTGAACAACCATAAAACATTTGCTTCATGGTAGTCACAGATGAAGTATTAAAACTACTTAAATTCAGAGTGGTTAATCCTTCACTCTCCCGAAACATCTCAGACATATTTGTCACGTGACTAGTATCAAAACTACTCAAATCTAAACTTTGTAAAACATCACAACGATAAAACATTCGATACATATTCGTAACTTGATCACTAACTACATATTCGAGCCCATCAATAGCTTCCAACTTATTAAAATAAGCAAAATAATAAGAAGCATCCGCTGGTAAAGAAAAAGTTCCATTCGTTTGAAAATAGATCGTATAAGTTGCCCCATCCCCATTTAAAACAGGATAAGCCATAATACTTCTATCCTTATCTGCACTTGCATCATAACCAGTTACCGAAAACTCTTCATCCATCGTATCCTGGAAAACAATTCTAGTTGCATTTTTAATAAAATCGGATTGAAAAATACTTGAAGTATTTGTACAAGTACCAGTTGCCGTACATCCACGACTTGTCAAATAATGAACACCCCGTTCTGGAACCACAGGATCAGGATCGTCTGGTTCAACCGGTTCACTAGGAACCTCAGGCAATGTCCAATCTAACTCTTCCAAAGTACATGTTTTAACTTGATCAACATAAGAAACCGTAACTACTGTATCTGTACTTATTCGTGTATTAGAAGAAGGATTAACCAAATCATCCTCACTAATAAGTCCTTTACTTAAAACAGTCTCCAAAGGAATTGTACAACTACCATTACTCATACAAGTTGACTTTAAACTAGATGCCTCACTCAAATCGATATAGACACAAGCAGCATTTTCCAAAGTTGCTCTAAACTCCTCATACTGTTTATCTTGCTCATTCGTTAAAGTATTTCCCAAATTAGCAACCAAAAGATAGCCTAAAATAGCCATTAATCCAATCGTGATAATAATTTCAATTAAAGTAAACCCCTTTTTCATTACTCTCACCTATCTTACCATTTCATTTTACCACAACACCCCATCATTTGAAAACCATCTTTTACATTTTAACAGGATAAACGCACGAAATTTTGTTATTATTTACAGCCATGCAAAGAAATAAGTGATTTTTTTCACTTATTTTTTCATGGCGATAAGCTCAGCAAAT
>CALVQE010000024.1 GCA_944355355.1 uncultured Bacilli bacterium | reverse complement strand
ATATCTATCTTAACTTATTTTCATCATGTCTTTTTTTATTCATTCTATTTTCAAAGATCATTTTTCCTATCTTTTTTGATAGATTTATATCAAGATTTTCACCTTAATATCTGTTTATTTTAGTGTATCTTGTTTTCCATAAAACTTTTCACACTATCTTATTATACCACAAAAGAGAAAAAGTAATGAAAAAGAACTAACCTTTAGAACAAGTTAGTTCTTCGTAACATTCTTTAACCATATTTAAGTAAGCGTTATTATTATAAAGTTCTTCGTTAGCCCTTTTTTGTAAAAACGCCACTAAAAGATTTTTTAAATATTCAACACTTGTCAAAATGGCATAACGAAAGTTTTCAATTTCTTTTTGAAATTCATGGATAATTGCCTTTTCTTCGGGAGTGAAACTATAGTCTTCTGTAATTTCAACATATTTTAGCTTTTCTTTTTCGTAAGTTAATCCTAATTCTGTAGGCATCATTTCTTCTAAAGTGATTTTCTTGCCACATAATACTTTTTCTTCATTGTCATATTGAAAACTAGCTAATGTTTCATAAGGTAGAGTTATTTTTAAGGCCGAAAGTTTTTCGTTTGGATATAGATTCATACAAACATCTTTAAAAGTAGGAATACCAGCAAAAACGTAAAGTGTTCGTCTACTATGGGGATTATTCATTAATGATTCAATGTTTTTCGGACTAGAAATGTAGTACAAGCCTTCACTGTAAGTTTTTTTTAAAATTTCACGTGACAAAAGCAAAGGGTCTTCATAGGCACGATCCCCATACATATAAGTTAAAAAATAGCTTGTCAAAATGATCTTTATTGTCATATTGCTACACTCTTTCTACTCTTTAAGTATACAATAAGTTTACACTAAATTTCAACTAAAATCACATCTGTACCTATTTTTTTGATTTGAGAGAATGTTATGGTTTGTTCATTTGCACTTTTCCAGAACTTCCAAAACTTATGATCGAGGATTGTAAAGTATTCAATTAGACCACTGTGATTGATCGTTGCATCGGCAATTCGACCTAGTTTTTTGCCATCTTCCACGTTCACAATATCTTTGCGTTGTAAGTCACCTAAGTTCATTTATACCACCTTAGTTCTTTTATATGATTTTAAAACCATTTTTATGACAATATTTAAATTATGCGGTATGGATTACTAGCACTTCCATCTCCGGATTTTAAGCTATTTGGTTTTAGGTTTATGACAGGTCTAACGCCATACGAGTCATTTATTTGACTGATGAACCATGTATCACCATTTGAACCTACTCCACGAGCTGTGGCATCATCCCAAAAATCGTTAGGCGACATAGCCCAGTAAATGTTTCCTGTATATAAGTAATATCCAGTATTACTTACACGACCATATCCCCCAGCCAAATAGGCCTCATCTGTATTTATAAGTCCAATCGGATAGGTTAAATCTCCGTTTCCTATAACTTCATCGTTTACTGTGAATCGATCATTTTGAGCACTACATTGTAGCGTCGGATATGTAATTAATTTCGTATACTCTACCTGAGCAGCATATGGATCACCATACCAACGATAAGCGGTACTATTCTGACCATAACCTAAATTACTGTATATAAATCCGGAATAATTATCCTATAGCTATAATACTTCCTATAATAGTTACAATGCTTACCATTAACACTACTTTTTTCTTCATTTAAAAATCACCATAGCTTTCCTATGATGATTATACATGAATACCTCCCCCCCTGTTGTCAATTTACATACATTTGACGTTTTGCGATAATTTTATTAACACTCTAAAGTGCAGGATATTTACTCAACTTATGAATTTCTTTTTCAGTCAAACCGGTAGCCTCTAAAATGTCTTTCCTATCCATCTTTTTCGATATCATCCACTTTGCTATTTCTATTTTGGTTTGTTCTTCGCCTTCAGCTTTTGCTTCCATAATTAAGGTGTTTCGAATCTTTTCTTCATCTTGTTCTTTCGTTAAATACTCCCGAAATTTTGGATCTTCATTGACTCTCTCTAATTCTTCCATATATTTTTTCACCAACCTATCTTTTGTTTTGGAATACAACTTTTCCAATTCTTCTAATGGTAATCCAAGCATGATAATATACTTGTACTCTTGTATTTTCTCTTCGTTTTCATCATACCAAAATCTGACTATCCTGTCTATATTTACCTCATAAATAAAGGCATTTTGGACAAATAGAAGTTGATCATCATCTTGCATTTTATAAATTCGGCATTCTTTTGGATCTTTATGGATCCCACTTGTAAAGTTTAACTGCAGAAACTGGGTTACTTCATCATAGACTTGACCTGTGCCAACATAATGGGATACCATATCACTAAAAAAAGCAAAGTTTCGTGCTCGGATATACTTTTGATTCGATGAATTCACTTCTATTCCAATAAGTCCTGAATCCGTTTCCAATAGAACGTCTAGTGTTTTTCTTCTAACTGAAACATTTCCTTCGATTCTTTCCCCATTTAAAAGAGCCACTTTACTAAAACTCATTTTTAAAGAAGTATACAGTAAAATAGATAATAAATCTTTATTTTCTTCTTTTAAAAACGCGATCATTCATTCCCAAATAAAATGTCTTTTCTTCATTAAACATAGAAACTTTCATCTTGTCACCTCCTTGGCTCTTTATTCTAAGATAACGTCTTATTATAAAGCAATGGGAGGTTTTGTAATGTTTTGTCGATTTAAATTCTATACTTCGTTTTTCGTAATTAAATATATTTTATTATTTTTATAGAAGGCATAGAAGATGTCATCTATTTCTAAATCTTTTTTTTGGAGTTCTTTTTCTAACCATTGTTTTGTCTTCTTTAAGAATTCTAAGGTTTTTTGATTTATTTCTCCATCTAAGATGATCGGCATAGGATAACTTGTCTTTATTCTAAATAGATTATATTTAAAGATAGATAATTTACCATTTGGTTCAAGGAAAGCATATTCTACTTCGTTTAATTCTTTAATTGATTTTTGACGAAGACTTAGAAGTAAATCATCCATGCTATATCTTTGGCGAACCATTTCTTTATAGTTTACTTTACCATCACAGATAATTAGGGATGGTTTGCCATCAAAGATACGCCTAAAAGTACGAGACTTAATGCTGATATAAGCAAGTAATATTTCTAAGACACCTAATAAAGCTAATGGAATAATCGTTTGGAATAAAGATTTATCGGTGTTTTCAATAGAGATTGCTACTAATTCAGCAATTAAGATAGATACAATTAAATCAATAATTCCAAGTTGCCCAATTTCTCTTTTGCCCATGATACGATATAGTAAAACAATGAAGAAATAAAAGAAAACGGTTCTAAAAATGACACTTAATAATTCTTGCATAAAAAATCACCTAATTTTATTATGGTCGAGGACTATTTTTTTTAATCACTCATATAGTGAATTAGGTGATAAATATGAAAACTTTGAAAAAATATGCTAAGATGATTGGCTTATTTCTTGGGGTTATACTTCTATTTTCTTTACTACTTGCCCTTTTTAATTCTTTTGATCTTCTTTATTTTAAAGCGACAAACACAATTATTTTAGTTGGAATGATTCTTCTTTTATTTATTATTGGATTTGAGTTTGGCAAAAGAGCTTTAAAACAAGGATATTTAGAAGGAATTAAGATTGGTTTTTGTTTGATTTTTTTGATGATTGTCATTAATCTTATTTTCTATCAAACTGGCTTTTCTATTGAAAGAATTATTTATTATGTAGTGTTAATTTTAGCTAGTACTTTAGGTTCGATGGTGGGAATTAATAAAAAGCATTAACTCGCCTCATGAAAAGTATAAGTATTCCCATCTTTTTCAATGTAAGAATTATGAGAATAATACATTTTGGTTATAGGATTTACTTCTTCTTTGGCATAGCCTAACTCGATTAGTTCTCCGAGAGTCACATAGGAATCTTTACAAACATCATCCCAGTAGCAGTTCGTAGCGCCTTCGGTTATTCTTTTTTCCGTGACTAGAACTAATCGTTCTTCATGTCTTTTTTGAACTTTATATAAAGTTGCGACAGTGATTAAAATACAAGCCAGTAAAAGAGTCATTAAAACAATTTTTAAATTGCGCATTTACTCACCATAATACTCTTTTATAAAAGTATCCCTAAATTCTAAAAGATTATCGTTTTGGATAGCCTTGCGGATATCTTCCATCAAATGAATTAAAAAGCGAATGTTATGGATTGAAAGTAGTCTTGCTCCAAAGGTTTCTTCGGCATTAATTAAGTGTTTGATATAAGCTTTTGTATAATGCTTACAGGCATAGCAATCACAAGTTTCGTCTATAGGTGTAAAGTCTCTTTTATATTTAGCATTTTTAAGATTTATTTTACCGTATTTTGTAAAGGCATGACCATGTCTAGCTAATCTAGTTGGGGTTACACAGTCAAAAAGATCAATTCCTCTTATAACGCCTTCAATTAGGTCTATTGGTTCTCCTATCCCCATAGCATAACGTAGTTTATCTTCAGGTAAGTATTTTGTTGAATAGCTAAACGCTTTATACATATCTTCTTTGGATTCATGATCGTTAGCTACTCCACCAATTGAATAACCATCGAAGTCCATAGCGACTAAGGCTTCGGCACTCATTTTCCGTAAGTTTTCATGGGCACCTCCTTGAACAATACCAAATAGTAAGGTATTTTCGCCAATAAAGACATCTTTTCCTCTTTTGGCCCACCGAAGAGTTCTTTCAACACTTTGTTTTAAGTATTCATAAGAAGCACTGGCAGGAGGACATTCATCAAAGCTCATGATAATATCACTACCTAGATTTTCTTGAATTTGAATTGATTTTTCAGGAGTTAGAAAAAAAGCATCTCCATTGTATTGATTTTTAAAATGAACACCTTCTTCGGTAATATCCTTTGGCTTTGCTAAAGAAAATACTTGGAATCCTCCAGAATCTGTTAAAATTGGTCCATCATAATTCATAAATTTATGAAGTCCACCAGCTTCTTTTACAATTTCATCTCCTGGTCTTAGCCATAAATGATAAGTATTGGCTAAAATAATACCAGCTTTGGTTTCTTTGATCTCTTCAGGACTCAAAGTTTTTACTGTTGCTTGAGTTCCGACTGGCATGAACATTGGTGTTTCATAAATTTGGTCCTTGTAATTTATTTTACCTAATCTTGCTTGTGAATTTGCCTCCTGTTTTTCTACTGTAAATGTTAACTTCATCATTTCACCTTCTATTTCGTATTATTTAGAAGAAAAAGAACGATGCTTGGAGTACCTACAAGCAAAATAAGGCTATCACGCAGAATAATAGTTGCTTCTTCTCTAGAGCCAGGTCTATAAAATTCAGGATTCATATCTTCAGGTCCTTCTCCTTGTCCGAGCAAAGCATCAACTAAATAAGGATTTGCCTTCTTTAAATCTTTTGCATATTTTCGAGCTTCTTTGTATTTACCATTTTTTAGGCAACAGCAAAGTAAAGGCAGAAGCATAAAAGCTGAATTTTCATGATATTTTTGATATAAAGCCTCACATTTTTCTAAATCTTCTAGGATGGCATAAGAACTCATCAAGGTGTATCTCACCCCTAAATTATCGTTTTCATTTAATTTGAGTAATTCTTCACCTTCTCTAATCGCTTGTTTTTGGGATCCTAAATCTTTTAAAAAATTTAACTTATCATAACGAAGACGCATGTAAGGTCTAGTTTCTAATATTCCATAGTAATGACCTATACTTTCATCGTCTACTATGCCTTCTTCTTTTAATTCTTTTTCAGTACGAACAATTAGTTCATCATATTTACGTAAGCGGACTTGAATGTCTTCTTCAAAAGTAATTAAAAACGTCTCGGCATCCAAATTTTTAGGATTTATTTCTAAAGCTTTTTTTGCTAAACGAATAGCTTTTTTCTCGTCTTCCGCTTCATATGCTTCTTCTAGTATTTCATCGGACTTACGAGCTGCTTTTTCTTCCTTTGTTTCTTCTAAATCTCCAGCATTGTATTTTTTTATTGTATCTTGAAGAAGGTTGTTTAATTCTTCTTCATCTTTCACATCATACTTTTCTATTTCTTTCATAATTTTAGCCATAGTTTTTTCTGTTTTTTTCATTTTTTCTCACTTCCTTGTTTCTATTTTAACAAATGTTGTTTATTATTACTAGTCATTATTGTACAGACCTTTGTTCAATATACACACACATTTTATATATTTAAATTTTCACTTTTTGTATTATTTCCAATATAACCATTCACATTTACAACTAAAATAGCATCGGACCTTTTAATTCTCTCTATGCATTTTATTGAACACTATAAATTGATTCTTTATTATTAACACTAAGTTTTTCTACTTTTTCGTAATATAAAAATCTATATTACGAATTTTTTGATTTTTTCGTAATATAAAAATCTATATTACGAATTTTTTGATTTTTTCGTAATATAGATTCTATCTTTTAAATTTCTATTTCAAAAATAAATCTATATATTTTTGAAATGCAAAAACTTGATTTCTACTATATCCAGTTGTTTCTATCAATATTTGTTTTTCTTGAAATGCATTTATTACTCCTACTAGTGTTGTAAATTTTATTCCTGTTTTTTCAATTATTTTCTTTCTTGAAACAATTGGTTCATCATACAATACATCTAATACTTTTTTAGCATTTTCTGGTTTTACTGGTAAATCCATTATAACTTTATCCATTTCCATTCTAAGTTCAACTACATTTCTGAATTTTTCTTTTTTGTACATTCTTATAGTATCATTAACATTCCTTTATATATCTATAAATTTTACCCCAATTGTTTACTTCTTTTATATATTCACTTTCTTCTAGTTCTACTAAATTAGTATCTCTAAAATATAATGTCTTTATTTTATTATCTGCTAATTTTTTTATTATTTTCCAGTCATCATCAATCATGATGTCGATTTTTTCTTTTTTACAAATTTCTAATTTATCTTCAACTTGCCAATAATATTTATCAAATTTAATACTATTTTCTTCTAATAACCTTATTGCATCATCTTTCATTTCTTTTATAAGACCACCTCTTGCTGTAATAACCACAAATTCATGTTTATGTTCTTTTAACAAATTATAAACACCTATAAATCCTGGCATTAAACTTTCTTTTGAAACTTTTAAAAAATATTTTTTGATAAATTCTTTTTCTTGCTCTTTATCGTCATCACCTCCTACATATATTTGTTATGCTTTATAGATAGTTTACTATATCTTCAAAAGTATCATATCCATTTTCACTATTAATGTGTCTCAGTGTTAATATAGATATATAATCTTTGTAACTCGCTCACAAAAATAGTAAATTCCGTTGTTACTAGCATTTTTTTAACTCTAGTGATGCACAAACTTCCACATGTTTGGTAAATGGAAACATATCATATAATTTTAATGATTTTATTTCGTATTTTTCAGTTAATTTTTTTAGGTCTCTTACTAAGGTTTTAGGGTTACATGAGATGTAAATGATTTGGTTGATAGAAGATGTAAGAAGTACGTCCAAAACTTGTTTGGCTAGGCCAGAACGAGGAGGATCTACTAGAACTTTTGATGGCTTATAAGGAAGTTTAGGTAAAATCTCTTCTACTTTTCCAACATGAAATGAAGTGTTTGTTAAATTATTTAGGGATGCATTATAGGTAGCATTTAAAATGGCTTTGGGATTTATTTCTATACCTATTACTTGTTTTACGATGCGAGCTAGTTTTAAACTAAAGTAACCTACTCCACAGTAAAGATCGTAGACTATATCTTCTTTTTTAAAAAAAGGTAAGATGTCTTTGGCAATTTGTTCAGCTATATCTGTATTTACTTGAAAGAAGCTTTCAGCACTCACTTTATATAAAAGATGATCTAGTCTTTCAAAGAAGAAAGGGCTATTATAAAGACATTTTTCATTCCAAATTATGCCGGCAATTTTATGCTTTTGAATAAGTTCTTCTTTAAATTTTGGTTCTTCTTGAGATTCAATGATTAAAAGAAGTTCATCGTTATTGTTTGAACGTATTGTTATAGCCCCTTCTTGGATAGTAATTAAAGAAACGTCTTCTAATAAGTTTTGAATAGCTGGCAGGGCTATTAGACAATTGGCAATGGGTACAAAGTCATGACTTCCTTCTTTATAGTAACCGATTTGATTATCATGAATTTTTAAACTAATTTTATTGCGGTATCCTGTTTGCTTAGGACTGGAGGCTATTTCAATGTTGATGTGCTCTAGGCCATTATGTTTTAATAGGTCTTCTATTATTGCTTTCTTATATAGAAGAGAGTTTTCATAAGAAACCATGGCAAAGGTACATCCTCCACATTCTTTAGAAAAGGGACAAAATGGTGTTCGGCGTTTTAAAGCTGGTTTCAAGATTTGGGTTGCTTTATACAACTCAAAATGTTTTTCTTCTTTTATTTTACTTGCTTCTACTTCTTCCCCAGGTAGAGCCCCTTCTATAAAGATCACTTTGTCTTTTTCCCGACTAATTCCTCTGCCTTCATAGTCTAATTTTTCAATATGAAATTTCACTCTTTTAGCCTCCTTTATATTTTATTTACGAATCAATTTCATCTCTTTTACAGTCCTATTTAATCTAGAGAATAATGTCAAAAGTTTGTCATACGCTTCTAAATCAGTAATTGGTTTAGAACTAATATTTTCTAAAATATCCCATGCTTTAATAGCCTTTTTTTGAAGTTGGATATCATCTGTTTGGAGTAACACATATATTTCTTTCTCTAACTTTAAAATATCTTCTAAAAAGTACTCACGTAATGTATAAATTGTTGTGACTTTCTTCTGATTTTTAATATTTTTCAGACTTTTTGGGCGTGTCGGGTTAGAAACGTTTGGACATTGTTTGCTTTCTTTAGGTATTTGTCTAACTGAAATAGCTGGTTTTGATTCCTTTTTTACTGGTTCTTTTGCAGATTTCACTTCATTTATAGCGCTTTTTTTTGAAGGCTCAAGCGGATAAAAGATAAAATTTTTCCCAAGTAATAATTTATTATAATACGTAATGTCAAATATCTTTTTCTTATTGGCAATTTGTTCAAAACAAGCTTTTAAGGTTTTTTGCTGACTCGAAGTAAGATCTGGTGAGGTTAATTGTGTCTTTATATAAGTCATACCCGCTTTACGATTAAATAAGTTGTAGTAAGCACATGTTAAAAGAATTTTGTCCCATGAAGGTACTAAAGAAGCATCCGCAATATCTTGGAGAGAGATGTTGTGTGAATAAATTTTAGACAAAATGTTATATATTGATTGGTCCTTTGATTCATTTGTTTGTATAGCTTCTAGAACTAGTGCTTTTTGAGCTTGAAAGACTAAGTTCGTTTGAAATTCTTTTGAATTACAAATTTCTAAAGCTTCTTTCCATTGTTCTAAAGACATTAGAATCGTTACCTTTTGAGATTGGATTGGAGCATCTTTTTTAAATTCAGGGGAATTACAAATTTCTAAAGCTTCAGTTAACTTTCCTAAAGATATTAGAATCGTTACTTTTTGGGATTGGATTGGACCATAATGTTTAAATTCAGGAATATCACAAATTTCTAAAGCTTCCTTCCATTGCTCTAAAGACATTAGAATCGTTACCTTTTGAGATTGAATTGGAGCGTTTTTTTTAAATTCAGGAAAATTACAAATTTCTAAAGCTTCTTTCCATTGTGCTAAAGACATTAGAATCGTTACTTTTTGGGATTGGATTGGATCATGATGTTTAAATTCAGGAGAATTACAAATTTCTAAAGCTTCTTTTATTCGGCTTAAAGACAATAGAATTGTTACTTTTTGAGATTGGATTGAAGCATTATTTTTAAATTCAGGAGAATTACAAATTTCTAAAGCTTCTTTTATTCGGCTTAAAGACAATAGAATTGTTACTTTTTGAGATTGGATTGAAGCATTATTTTTAAATTCGGGAAAATCACAAATTTCTAAAGCTTCCTTCCATTGCTCTAAAGACATTAGAATCGTTACCTTTTGAGATTGAATTGGAGCATTATTTTTGAATTCGGGAGAATTACAAATTTCTAAAGCTTCAGTTATTCGTTTTAAAGATATTAAAATCGTTACTTTTTGGGATTGGATAGGACCATGATGTTTAAATTCAGGAAAATTACAAATTTCTAAAGCCTCAGTTAATTTTCCTAAAGATATTAAAATCGTTACTTTTTGGGATTGGATTGGAGCATCTTTTTTAAATTCAGGAAAATCACAGACCTTCAATGCTTCATCAAACTGTTTTAGAATCATTAATAGAGTTATTCTTTGAGATTGAATCACAGGACGAGTTAGCGAAAAAGGCAACTCACATAAATACATTGCTTTCTTATAATTATGAGAACGCATGAGAAGTTTAATTCTTTTGGATATAGCAATTTCCTCCTCTAACTCATGGCTTACTTTTTTTTCTAAATACCTGAAAATATAAAGAGATTTATTTTCTTCTTCTCGACAAATTGATAAGACTTCTGCTTTTCTATCTTGTGCAAGATAATCTTGACACTTTTGCCAATCTTGTTTTGTCTTGGAATTATATCCTATTATTTTTAACCAGCTGTATATTGTTGATGGGCTAATTTGAAACTTTTGAGCAATCACTGTGACAGGATCCCCCTTACAAAAAGCCATCACGGCATTCATTTTTATTTCATTTGAGTACATTTTTAGGCCTCCTTATTTTTTAAACTATCATATTAAGAATAAAAATACAAGTTTTTTCCATACTAAGAGTGGTGAAAAGGATGAAGAATGAAATTATTGAACGTTTAAAAAAAGAATTTCGAGATAATGTTGATTTTATTATTAAACCTATAAAAGTATCTTTCAGGCAGATAATTTATGTTGTTTATTTGGAAAGTGTTACAGGCAGCGATAAAGTTAATGATTATATTTTAAAGAATATCACGCTTTTAAATGCTTTACCTAAAAAGAAATTAAAGGATTTAGAAAGTTTAATTCCAGCGCCTCATACGGTGATACTGCAAAATCCAGATGATATTGAGTTTTATATTACAAATGGATTTACGATTGTTATTCGTGGTTCTGAGATGCTTGCTTTGGAAACCAAAGCGGATATTACAAGAGGAATTCCAGAGCCAACTACCGAACAAGCTGTTTTTGGACCTAAGGATGCTTTTACGGAAAATATTCAAATTAATTTAGGTTTATTAAAACGAAGAATAAAGTCAAAGTCGCTTAAAGCTAAAAATATTGTTTTAGGTAGAAAGACTAATACAACGATTAATCTTTTATATTTTGAAGATATTGCTGAGGAAGAACTGGTTTTACATGTCGAGGAAGAATTAAAAAAGATTGATGTGGATGGTATTATTGATTCAGGAAATATTACGGAGTATTTATCGAGTGAAAACAATACGCATTTTCCAACGGTTATTAAAACGGAACGTCCTGATACGGCTTCTAGAGCTTTATTGGAAGGAAAGCTTTTAATTTTAGTAGATACTTCCCCTTTTGCTTTGATTTTACCAGGTTTTTTTGCTGATTTTTTAAATCCAGTTTCCGATAATTACAAGAAAAGTAATAATATCAATTTTCTAAAGATTTTAAGACTATGTTGCTTTTTTCTCACTATTTTGGCTCCAGCGATTTATATTGCACTTATTAATTATAATCCTGAGACAATTCCGACGAGTTTACTTATTAATTTTAGTACGCAGCGGGATAATGTTCCCTTCCCAGCTATTGTGGAAGCTCTGATGATGTTAGTTATTTATGAAATTTTACGGGAAAGTGATGTAAGGTTTCCAAATTCTTATGGTAGTGCCATTTCTATTTTAGGGGCTTTAATTTTAGGTGAGGCGGCTGTCAACGCTGGTTTTGTTAGTCCTATTATGATTATTGTGATTGCTTTTACTTTTATTACAAGTCTTATTTTTACAGAGCAAGAGATAGTTAATGCAGCAAGGCATTTTCGACTGATTTTTCTTTTTGCCGCGGCTTTATATGGAATATACGGAATTGTGTTAGCTTTCTTCTATTTTATCATCCATGTTACGGAATTAAAGACTTTAGGAAAACCTTATTTTTATCCTATTTCGCCTTTTGATAAAGTGTATTTTATGAAGGGGCTTTTAAAGACAGATATTCGCAAGGATACGAAACGAAGTAAGATGTTAACAGATAAGAACTTTACTAAGCAAAGGAGCAATGAATCATGAGAAAATTAATTGTACTGCTACTACTACTTCCTTTTTTGGCAACCGGTTGCTTTGATTACCAAGAACTTAATAATCGGGCCGTTATTGCAGGTATTGCTATTGATTATAATCAAGATAAATTTGGGGTTACTTTTGAGATTTTAAATAATAAGAAAAGTAGTTCCGAGAAAGAAGATAGTGATAAGACTTATACAGTTGAGGGTGAAGGTACTACTTTGCCAGAAGCTTTTCAAGATTGTAGTTTAAAGATTAGTAAAGATCCATACTATGCACATTTAAAGGTTCTTATTTTGGGTGAGGAAGTTACTCAAGAAAAGATGTTAGATGTTTTGGATTATTTCATTCGTGATGCATCTATTCGGAATATATTTTTACCGATTATTGCCGAGGATAGTTCGGCTAAAGATATTTTAAAAAGTACGACAACCGAAAATCCAGTTGTTTCAACTTCGATTCAAAGTATGTTAGAAAATAATAAAATGAATAACGGAGTTGTTGTAGTGAAAGATTTTGAAAACTTTTTAAACGCTATTATCGATCCTTATCAAGATGCTTATTTAAATACTATTTCTAAAGAAGAAGATACTTTAGTGCTTAATGGTATTGCTGCTTTTGAGGGTGACAAACTTAAAACGATATTGTCAGCTGAGGAATCTTTAGCTTTTAATGCTTTAAATAATGATTCTACGATTTACTATGTCTCTGCTGTTTGTCCAAATGATTCTAGTCAAAGTATTACCATTAATCTTTATGATAATACGGGGACAGAATATTCTTTTGAAAATGATGAGATTCAAGTCAAAAGTAACTTAAAAGCATCTATTATTACTGATGGTTGTAAGTTTGATTTGCGAGATCCAGAAGTTTATACGACAATAAGTGAAATTTTTACACCAGTGATTAAACAACAGTTTCAGGATACAATTGAAGTTATTAAGAAAAATCAAACAGATATTTTAGGAATTAATAATCGTTATTATAAAAAGAATAAGACTTCTTTGGAAGACTGGTATACAAAAAATTTTACTTTTGATGTTGAGTTAAATGTCAACAAAAATGGACTAATATTTGAGGTGAATGAAAATGACTAAACCAAGAACTTTTGCTGTATCGTATTTTTTAGGAAGGGCCTTCTTCTTAGGATTCGGCTTTTCTTTACTCTTTAAACTTTTGGATAAAGATGCTTGGATTGCTTCCTTTCTAGGAATTTTCTTAGGATGTGGTATTCTGTGGCTCTTTGAAAGACTTAAAGAGAAACACCCTCTTTCTAATACTTTTCAGAAATCTATTTTCTTTATTTTTAACTTCTTTGTTTTTAACCAAATTCTCTTTATTTTTGAGACGTTCTGTTCTTCCTTTTATTTAATTAAGTCTCCTTCTATTTACATCCTTGCTCCTTTGTTCTTTATCATTCTTAGGATTACAAAAAATGGCTTTCAAACGATTTCCAGAGTATCGGATGTATTATTTCCTATTGAGATTGCTCTTCTCTTTGTTGTCAGTTTAGGTCTTTTACGAAATATTAATTTAGAATATTTCAAACCTATTATGGATACGAAACCATTAACTTTATTCCAAGGCGCAATTTATTTTGCATGTTATTCGACCGCTCCTTATTTTCTCTTATGGAACGAAAAGACGGAAAAGAATATTCTTAAACCTTATTTAGTTTCGGCTTTAAGTATTTTTTCGGCCGCCTTATTTATTACAGCTGTCTTAGGACCAAATCTTGCTCAAATCTATCGTTATCCTGAATATATGACTTTAAAAAAACTAAAACTCTTTAATTTTATTGAAAAGGTTGAAAATATTGTTTCTATTGCTTGGTTGTTTGATCTTTTCATTACCCTTTCGGTTTCAGGAAATAATATAAAACAAATGTTACCAAAAAAGTATCGAACTTATACATTTAGTGTTGTTTTAATTATCCTTTTTGGAGTGAGTTTATATGGCGGAACACATTATCAAGGAGAATTATGGATTTATACTTATTTACCAATTTTATTGGGGGGATTTATGCTTTTGCTTATCTTTGTATCTTTCTTTTCAAGAAAAAAAGAACCTACGAAACTTTCATAGGTTCTTTTACTTTACCATCTAAACTAAAGCTTTTAGCATCCGTAATTAAAACGTCTATAATTTTACCAATCGTTTCTTTTGGTGCTTCAACATTTACTAATTTCATTGTATCAGTGTAGCCATAGACTTTTGATGCATCTTTTTCACTTTGACCTAAGATTAAGACAGGAACAGTATGTTCTAAAAGTTTTTCATTATTTAAACGAGAGTAATAATTGACACGTTCATTTAATCTTCTTAATCTTTCTTCCTTTTCTTCTAAAGGTGTATCATCTTGCATTTTGGCAGCAGGTGTTCCTTCTCTCGGACTGAAGATAAAGGTAAAGGCTCCATCAAATTGACAAGACTCTACAATGTCTAGAGTACTTTCAAAATCGCTTTCGGTTTCACCGGGAAAACCAACAATGATATCAGTAGTAATCGCGACGTTCGGAATACGTTCTTTCATTTTCTGATATAATTCTTTATATTCTTCTTTGGTATAACGACGTCCCATTAATTTTAGAATACGATCTGAACCACTTTGAATTGGTAAATGAATATATGGCATGATGTTATCATATTTAGCGATCGCATCGATCATTTTATCGGTAAAATTCCAAGGGTGGCTAGTAACGAAACGAATACGCGGAATATTTGTTTTAGCTACTGCTTCTAATAGGTCAGCAAATTCAACATTTTCATCTAAATCGTGGCCATAAGCATTAACATTTTGACCTAGTAAAGTTACTTCTTGATAGCCTTCTTGTTTTAAAGCTTCGACTTCTTTAACAATTTGATCTAGTTTTCTTGATCTTTCTTTGCCTCTAGTGTACGGCACAATACAATAAGTACAGAATTTATCACAACCATAGATAATGTTTACCCAAGCAGTAATTTTCGAGTCTCTTTTGTATCTGACATTTTCAATGACATCTCCTTCGATGCTATAGACTTCGATGTCTTGTTTGCCAGGAAGACAATTTAAAAGGTAATTACCTAGTTCATGAATGTTGTGAGTACCAAAGACGATGTTAATATAAGGATGACGTGTGAGTATTTCTTCAACAATATGTTCTTCTTGACTCATGCAACCACCAAGGGCCACGATGACTTCTGGACGTTCTTTTTTGATATGCTTAATACGTCCTAGATAACCAAAGACTTTATCGTGAGCATTCTCTCTAATAGCACAAGTGTTTAAAATGATAACATCAGCTGATTCCATATCTTCAATAGGTTCCATTCCTAAAAAGTCTAAAATTCCTTTAATTTCTTCAGAATCATGTTCATTCATTTGACAACCATAAGTTCTTAGAAAATATTTTTTACCAGCTAGTTCATTACTATATAATAATTGCTCTTCTTTATATAGAACCGGTTTATCGCTTCTTTTACGAGCTTCTTTTAAATTAGGTACATTCATAGTCTACTCCTCCAAACTTCCTTTATTATACGCAAGAAAAGGATTTTTCTCAAGATTTAATAGGGCTTTTTTAAAGTTAAAGTGTTTTCAGGGTCAGTACTAAAATTAATATTTTGCAATGGATGCCCAGTTAAGAGATCAAATTTATTACCCTGCCATAGATATATTCTTCTTATGCTGATATTCTCGTTTAACAATAACTCTAGGATAGCTGATTTTTGAACCAAATCAACTTCTTGAGGCAAATATAAATCATATGTTTTATCTAAATCCATCACTTTATTTATCCAAAATATACCCTTATTTACCTTTTGAATAATTTCATCAATTTTTAAGTAGCTGTCATTAATCCCAAACTTAAGTCTAGGTAGCCAAGGAAACGTATACTGATACAACATTGACGTTGACTTGTAAGGATATTTTGTTTGCGTCTGATAGTCTTCAGCGACAAAGCTTTGCATCATTGGCCTGAGATTTAAATATTTTAAAATGGTTTGAGCTTGACGTACGGTTGCCTCTTTAGAGGGCATTAATAACTTAGCGTTCCAAGTCAAATAATTTTCTGGATTTCCTCGAAAAGACCAAAGATATGCCCCATTGTACATTTGCATTCGAACCCAGAAATATAAATCGTATTTATTCTCTTCTGTTTGAATAACTTTTAATGGTGTACCATTTTTATTTATCGAGATATGAATATCTTTTTCTTCAATATCTAACATAATTTCACTTCTTCCTCAATTACTACCCTATTATACATACTTTTCATTTAATAATCTAGAAGTTTTTAATTTCAAAAGAAAAATGAGCTTCTATTTACTTTGCTCATTTATTAGTTTTTGCAATTCATTTTTCGATAGCTTTGTATAAAGTTTGACTTTCTTGAGCGACTCGCCAGCATCTAACATTATTTTAGCTATAGCCAGTTTGCTTTCTTTTTGACCCTCAACCATTCCAAATTTCTTGCCCTCAGCTAGACCAGACTCTCGCCCCTCTTGATAAGCTTCACTTTGTTCCATGCGATCTTTATCATAATATAAGTAATCATCAACGCATCCCATTAAACTGGTTACTTCTCTTTGCATACTCAGCATAATTTCATCTCCTTCGTATAGTTTACTCAATATTTCTTGGTTCTCTTCAATCAAAAAATATAAATCACTTTCTAAACTGTTTTTCTTGATATC
>CALVQE010000023.1 GCA_944355355.1 uncultured Bacilli bacterium | reverse complement strand
ATAAGCATAAGATATACCTACAAATACACAAACAAGAAGAACTATACCCCCAATAAGAAAATATCTACTTTTATCTTGACCTTGTATAATATGGTGGTTCTTCTCCAAGTTAGTTGAATTAAGCTAAAATTTTAAGACGGAGTAAATCGAAATTACATCGACCATACATCTGTCTTTTTATAACCTTTGTTTTATTATTAAAACCTTCAGTTAATCCATTACTAAAATTATATTTTAGGTTTAACAGATGAAATAAAACCACTCAAAAAGGAAGTTTCACAATAGCTTCCATCTTTTTTTCTTTGAGAATCCTAAAATAATCACTTTAAATAAAATCAAGATAACAATAAAACACCCTATACCAACATAAACCTCTAAAAAAGCAATCTTTTTCTCTGCTGGCTCATCCATCAAATTAACTTCTTCAAACACCGCCTGTGTTTCTTCTTTTTCTAAATAAAAAGTATAACTTTCCTTTGTCCCATCACTATTAGTAACATTTAAAACTGCAACATTATCCTCTCCTACTTGATAATCATTTCCTTCAATCGTTACTAAAGCTTCTTGATCTTCTAACACATAATCTAATTTCAAAGTACTTTCTCCATCATTTAAAACAACGGAATAAACATTATTATTAGAATCAAACTCTCTAGATAACGTCCCATTAAGAACTTCCAAGTTTGTAATAGATCCTGCTAAAACTTGAACAGGAAAAAACAATAAACAAAAAAAGAAGAATTTTTTCATGTATTTCACCTATATTTAATTTGGTAAAAAACAAGAAAAATATACTTCTTTAAATCATCTTAAGTAAAATTTCATTCATAACATATAACTTTTCTTTAGGAATATAAATATAGCCTTTCTTTTCCTCTAAATCCCCATTCTTAAGTAAAGGTTTAATAGGATAAACATCTTCCATTTTAACATGGTATTTTTCCTCAAAATCCTTAATACAAATTCCTTTGATTTTTCGAAATCCCAGCATCATTTCATTATCCATAATATCTTTTTCACTAAGTAACTCCTGAACATCACGAAACTCACCACTAAGATACTTCGTTAAACTCTTTGTATTTGTATAACGAATTTGATCTAAATAACCAGATGCCCCGAGTCCAAACCCATAATACTCTTCATTATCCCAATACGTTAAATTATGATGAGACTCCTTGCCTTCCAAAGCAAAATTTGAAATCTCATAATGCCCATATCCTTTTCTAGCTAAAAAAGAACAAATATACATATACATATCTTCATCAATTTCTTCTGGAATAGGCCGAATCTTTTCTTTCCATAACAACGTATTAGGTTCAATCATCAAACTATATGTACTAATATGATCAGGTTTTAATTTCATATAAAGCCTTAAATCATCCCGAAGCATCTTAACAGTTTCTCCTGGAACAGCATAAATCAAATCCAAATTAACATTTTTAAATCCATATTCACGAATCAAAGTCATTTTACTTTCCACATCACTAAACTCATGATGACGTCCTAAAATATGTTGGTTATCTTTTTGAAAACTTTGAACACCAATACTTAACCGATTTACTTGGTAACGTTTCAAAATACTTAATAACTCTTCTGTAATATCATCAACATTACATTCAAAAGTAAATTCACAATTTAATGAGCGTTTAAACACCTTAACCGTCTCCATCAAAAAAAGCAATTCACTTCTTGGTAATACAGAAGGCGTTCCTCCACCAATATAAATACTTTTTACTTCTTCCCCATTATACAAATCATCAATTTCTTCTTTTAACTTAATAAGATACTTCCTACTCCACTTCTGATCATAAAACATCTTACAAAAATCACAATAAGAACAAATCGTTTTACAAAAGGGAATATGAATATAAACAGCCCTTTTCATTTCCTTTCCAACTTTCTCACATAATAGTATTTACTTTTTTCACTATTATACCTATCCAAAGCAACAAACTGCTCTTTCATTTCTTCTGGACAATGACGCGCTAGAGCTTCACGAGAAAAAGGTAAATCATGATAAGGCAAAGCATATTTTAAACGAAACATACAAGCAGTACGCCAATCTTCTTCTGTCATAACATATCTAAAATCAGAACGAACGCGTTTTAAAAGACTTTTATACGAAGCATCCGTAATTTGAGTTATTAGCTGTGTATACCGCTCTAAATCCGTTCTTTTTGCTTCTTGAAGCTCAAGAAGATATCTCTGAGCTTTTAAAAGTCGATCAGGCATAAGAAAGACTTGATCCGTTGTAAACAAGTATTCTAATGCTCGAAATAAAGGAGTTGTACGATCTAATTCTCGATATAAAACCTTAGCTAAACTATCAACATCTTGACAATGCAATAAAGTTGCCACTTCATTAATATTTAAACGAAACGTTAAAATAAAATGATTCCAAAACGCTAAATTCCTTCGAACTTTCTGTAATACCGGATCCTCTTGCTCTGGTTTATTTGCAACAAACGAAAATTGACTTTTACTCTTCTGTGTAGCCGTTTGAGCCCGATAAGCCCGAATTTTTTCCATTGTCTTTTCTCCATAGATTTGATACACATACTCTTTGGCCTCTCGTCCTAATAAATATCTTCGTACTTGTGTAAGAGAAAGATTATATTTAGTAGCTAAATACTGATCGGACACTTGCATATCTTGATCCAAGTAATCTTGAATAAGATGCTCTGCAAGAAAATATTGACGATAACTTTTCAGCAAAGAAGTCTGTGTATATTTCGTCAGTTCAGCCCCAGCAAGCTCTAGATTTTGTAAACGTTCAAAAAGCTCCATTTTTGGTTTAGCTCGATTTTCTTCTAATGTTGTTTTTACTAAAACATACAACTCAGGATCATAAAATGCATGTGTTGGTTTGTTTAACTTATTCAACATCGAAGTAACATCCTCTTCAACCATTCCCTTATAAAAAGCAATTTCAATAGGCAAATACCCTTCCAAAACCATTTGAACTACTTCTTCTAACAAGTCTTTATTAACTAAATTTTTGGCAAAATTTTGTTTAAAAATAATCTCATTATATAACACAGGATTAAAAGAAGAGCTTTGCGGATCATTCAAAGAATGAACCCATCTCTGCACAGAAGTCGAATCCAATAAAAGCTTTTTCCCAATCTCTGCAAAATTCAACCCTTCCTCAGCCAACTCTATAATTTGTTTTTTTACTGTAGCACTTATAGCCATTATTTCTCATCTCCACTCAATATACTTAAAAACGCCTCTTGCGGAACCTCAACACTACCCACCATCTTCATTCTTTTCTTTCCTTCTTTTTGTTTCTCTAACAACTTTCGTTTACGTGTAATATCTCCACCATAACACTTAGCCAAAACATTCTTACGCATTGCACTGATGTTTTCTCTTGCAATAACCTTAGAGCCAACCTGAGCCTGTATAGGAATTTGAAACAACTGCCTTGGAATAACCTCTTTTAACTTCTCTACAATAGCCCTACCTCTTTGATAAGCAAAATCCTTATGAACAATCAAAGACAAAGCATCAACCACTTCACCATTGAGTAGAATATTCATCTTAACAAGCTTACTTTCTCTATAACCACAAAGCTCATAATCTAAAGAAGCATAACCCTTTGTATAACTCTTTAACTTATCAAAAAAATCATAAACCACTTCGGATAAAGGAATTTCATAATGAATATTAACCCTTGTCTCATCAATATACTCCAAATTTTTATAAACGCCCCTTTTATTTTGACAAAGCTCCATAATCGAACCAATATATTCGCTAGGAACAATAATATTCGTATAAATATAAGGTTCTTCTATTTTACTAATCTTCACCGCATCCGGCATTTTATTAGGACTATCGACTTCAATTTGTTCCCCATTCGTTAAAGTAACATGATAAATAACACTTGGACTAGTCGCGATCACGGGAATATTAAACTCTCTTTCCAATCGCGTTGTAATAATATCCATATGAAGTAACCCTAAAAAGCCAACCCGAAAGCCAAATCCCAAAGCATCACTCGTTTCTGGCTCAATCGTTAAAGCTGCATCATTTAGTTTTAACTTTTCAAAAGCCTCTTTCAAAGCCTCATAACGATTAGGTTCAATTGGAAACAACCCTGAGTAAACCATTGGCTTCATCGGCTGATAACCATGAATAGGTTTTAAAGCTGGTTTGTTTTTTAAAGTAACCGTATCCCCAACTTGAACCTTAGAGATATCTTTAATCGCTGCACAAAAATATCCAACATCGCCACTTTTTAACTCATTAAGACGTTTCTCACTCGGTGTATGAACACCTAACTCAGTTACTTCATAGGAAGAATTACTAGCCATCAGCAAAATCTCATCTTTAACCTTTAAAATACCATCTTCTACTTTAATTAAACCAACAACCCCTTTATAAGGATCAAAATAAGAATCAAAAATTAATGCTCTTAAAGGACTATCATTATCTATTTTTGGAGCAGGGACCCTTTCAATAACAGCCTCAATAAGCTCTTTAACTCCTTCCCCAGTTTTACCGCTACAAAGTAAAATTTCTTCTTCTTTAAAGCCTAACACTTTCTTTAATTCTTCCTTCACCTTAGGTACATTAGCATTAGGTAAATCAATCTTATTAATCACTGGAATAATCATTAAATCTGCATTCATTGCCAAATACAAATTAGCAAGCGTCTGAGCCTCAATTCCCTGAGCCGCATCCACAACCAAAATAGCTCCTTCACAAGCAGCCAAACTACGACTGACCTCATAAGAAAAATCGACATGACCTGGAGTATCAATCAAATTAAGTAAATACTCCTCATCTTGATATTGATACGTTAAAGAAACAGCATTTAATTTAATTGTAATACCTCTTTCTCTTTCCAAGTCCATACTATCTAAAAGTTGTTCTTTCATTTCTCTTTGACTAACTGCTCCTGTAATCTCTAAAATACGATCTGCCAAAGTACTTTTTCCATGATCAATATGCGCAATAATTGAAAAATTGCGAATGTTTTTTTGGTTAATAATCATCAAAACCACCTAAAATATATTATACAAAAGAAAAAAGATGAAGTAAACATCTTTTCTTAACCCAAAACCCTCTTCAAAGTGTATTCTTGATCTACATCGAGTGTCCAACCAAATATAATCGTCAGCAGTAAACTTGATCACATCTTCTTCTTTCTAATAACGCCATGTTTAAACACTACTTCAAATGCATCCATTATAAAGTGCCCTTATTTAACATGTCAATGCAAATATCATTTATCCATTAGCCATTCTAATACATTCTGGATTACAATTCCCTCTTCATTAGAAACAGGCAAATTATCATAAGTTAGTATTATTTTTTTATAATTATCATTTATTTTTTTTAACGAATTAAGCTCTCTAGATAACGTTTTTCCTTCGTTATCACGCAACGTTTCACACACTTGAACATATATTCTTCCCTTTGTATTTAAAGCCACAAAATCCACTTCATAATCATCAACTTTTCCTATATAAACTTCATATCCACGTCTTATTAGTTCTAAATAAACAATATTTTCAAATATATGTCCTCGATCACCTAATTTTCTACCTAATATAAAATACCTTAATCCCAAATCAGACACATAATATTTCTCACCAGTTTTTAAATATCGTTTTTCCTTTATATCATACCGACCCACTTTGTATAGAAAAAAAGATTCTATAAAGCCATCTAAATATTTTTCCACTGTTCGAACATTTATACTTCTTCCATCACTCGTCATCGTATTAGATATATTATTAACAGACATAATATTTCCGATATTGTCTAGCGCAAAATTGGCTACACTTTTTAACATAGATTCATCCGCTATATTTTTTCTTACCATAACATCTTTAATGATCACATCATTATACAATCCACTTAAATATAAACTTACATCATCTTCGTTACCAAGTTTTAATGTATATGGAAAAGAACCAGTAGAAATATATTTTTTATACAAAGCATCCAAATTATCAATACCCGTAGCTTTTTGAAATTCTTTAAAAGATAAAGGCAACATTTTTATTTCTATATATCTTCCAGACAATAATGTGGATAGTTCAGAAGATAATAATTTTGCATTAGAACCAGTTATATATAGATCAACATTTTTCTTGATATATAAACTATCAACAGCCTTTTGAAATTCACTAATAATTTGAACTTCATCAATAAATACGTAATTCATCTTATCATCAAGTAATTTCTCATTTATATAATTGTACAGATCCATATAATTTTGGATAAAACCATAGGTTAAATCTTCTAAATTAATACTTATTATTTGTTCTTTACTTATACCATTTTTTAATAAGTAATTTCTATATATTTCAAGTAATGTTGATTTACCACATCTTCTTATACCAGTGACTATTTTAATTAACTCTTTATCTTTAAATCTTATTAAAGTCTCTAAATATTCTTGTCTTTCAATCACACCAAACAGCTCCTTTGCCCTTTTATTGTATCAAAAAACTGTAACGCTGTCAATTTTTTGTATTATAGTACAAAAAGTTCGTGTTTTGCTTGTTTTTTTGTATTATTCTTTTTTTAACCTTAACCATATTTCTAACAAAAGCAAAAATATTAATCATCCCCAAAAAAACTCCACAGTGGAGCTTTTTTGAAATAACGTTCTTTAGATTCTTTTAACTATAAAGAGTTTAAATCTACTTTCGAGCCCTTTCTTAATCTAAAACCCTCTTCAAAGTGTATTCTTGATCTACATCGAGCATCTTTATAAAAGCATCTCTTTCTTCAGTTGTTCTAAACCAAACATCCCCATTTTCAAACGATAAAACGGCCACTTCAGTACTATCCAAAATAAACGTATTTTTAGGTAACCTAGAAACATCCTCTATACTTGTTAATACACTAGTTGTCGTCAAAAGATTTTCCTGCTTATCCATAGCAAATTTATGTTGATCACGAATTACTATAGCCATACCATCACCAAAATGGCTAGCATCAGTATAAACACAATCAATAACTAAATGACCTTTCTTATCGATATACCCATATTTCTCATTTTCTTTGTTCTCAACCCTTGCTAAACCATCCCTAAAATAGCTGTATTTTAAATCAGGCACACAATCGAACACTTTCTGACCAGTAGTATCAATAAAATATTCTTGTTCGCCTTGCCAAACATGAACTAAACCATCCGAAAAATCTAAAGCATAATCATAAACACATGGAATAATTACTTGACCACTTTTATCAACATACCCGTATTTATTGTTTTTATCAGCAATATAAGCCAAACCATTATGAAAATTACCATACTGCATATCAGGATCACAATCGAACACTTTATGCCCAGTAGTATCAATAAAATATTCTTGACCAGCTTTGCTCACACGAGCAAAGCCATCGGAAAAATCAGTAGCTCGACTATAAATACATGGAATGACTACTTGACCAACTCCATTCATATAACCAATTTTTTGATTTTTATCAACAATATAAGCCAAACCATTATGAAAATTACCATAACAAAAATTAGGATCACAAGCAAACACTTTCTGCCCAGTAGTATTAATAAAATATTCTTGACCAGCTTTGCTCACACGAGCAAAGCCATCAGAAAAATCAGTAGCACAATCAAACACCTGTGAAAAAGCGTCATCACCAAAGTAAGTAAGAAAGCGATATCCCTCCTCATCCTTAAAACGAAAAAAGCCTTCTTTCCGTCTTCCAATTTTATAAACATCAGTCCAATAACGAGTCACAAGAACTCCTTGTTTTTTCTGAAAACTCCTATTCATACTTTCTACATGAGTAAGTTGTAGTAAAGTATTAAGAAAATGATCTCGCTCTTCCTTTGAAGAAAAAGTTACTTTCCCACTGTCCATATTTAATGCATATTGCAACCCCTCAATTGTCCAACCAATATAATTGCCAATAGTAAAATCAGCAACATCTCCAACCCTTTTAACATTACCATATGTAGATACAACCTCATCACTATATTTAATCATCCTTATACCTGCTTTCTAATGTCTACTATTATAAAGTGACTTTATTTAACATGTCAATGCAAATATCATTTATCCATTAGCCATTCTAATACAATTTAGATTATAATTCCCTCTTCATTAGAAACAGGCAAATTATCATAAATTAGTATCATTTTTTCATAATTATCATTTATTTTTTTTAACGAATTAAACATATCTGAACATTATATATCAAAAAACTATTGTCATTTTTTGTGTTACAGTACAAAAACTTCATGTTTTTTTCGCTTTTTTGTACTGTTTCTTTTTTTTAACATAACCACATTTCTAACAAAAGCAAAAATATCAATCCATTCCAAAAAAACTCCACAGTGGAGTTTTTTTGGAATAGAATTCATTATATTTTCTATAATATGCCATTGTGACTACAAAATTATAATTCATTTTTAATATTCTAAACTCCGTAAATCCAGTAGAAAATCAAATATACTCATCATTATAATTCCGTTTTCATTTCGAGTTCTCTTAATATAATCCTTAACAATAATAATTTTCTTAAAGGAATCATTTATCTTTAAAAGAGGTCTTTCTTCTTGATTTAACTTTTCTTCATTTGGCATACTAAAGGCAGATTGAATATATATTTTATTGTTGCCTTTATTTGCAACAAAATCTACCTCTAATTGCTTATAAGTATAATCCTGTTCTTTCCTTTCTTTTAATTCAACAACACCTACATCAACATGGTAACCTCTTCTTCTTAATTCTAAATATATGACATTTTCCATAATATGAGTTTCTTCATGTTGTCTGAAATTAATAAAAGAATTACGTAAACCTAAATCACAAAAATAGTATTTATATGGAGTACTCATATACTTTTTTCCTTTAATATCATATCTTTCTGCTTTTTCAATCAAAAAGGCTTCTTCTAAATATTTAAGATATGAACTTATAGTTTTAGGATCAACATTTATCCCAGCGGTAGATTTAAATGTATCCGAAAGTTTTTTGGGATTAGATAACGAACCTATACTGGAAGAAATAATTTCGACTAAATTAACTAGCTCTGTATCATTTTTTATATCATTTCTCTCAAGAACATCATTAATATAAACGTTTCTCTGCTGTTCTTTTAAATAATTCATTTTTCTCTCATCACTATTCATTGAAACAACTAAGGGTAAGCCTCCATAGGTTATATATTCAACCCAACCGTCAAGTTTATCTCCTTTATACACAGACATAAATTCAAAAAAGGAAAGAGGATAGATTCTAATCTCTTCTCCACGACCTCTGAATTCAGTAATTATATCTGATGATAAAAATCTGGAATTACTGCCTGTTACATAAATATCAATATTCGAAATTCTTAAAAGCCCATTTAAAATACTCTCGAAATTTTCTACCAATTGAATTTCATCTAATATTACATAATAAACTTCTGTATCTACTATCATATCCTTAATATACTTACTCAAATTTTTAGAAACCAACAACTCTTCATTGTCCGTATCATCTAACGCTATTCTCACTATATGATCCTCAGCTACACCACTCTCTATAAGATGGTTGTAAAATAGTCTATTAAGCAAATAGGATTTTCCACATCTACGAATACCTGTTACCACTTTAATAAGGCCGTCGTTTCTTGCTTCTATAAGTTTATTTAAGTAATAATCTCTTTTTATTTCCATATTAAATTCAATTCCTTTCATTAAACACATCTCTTCAAATATATTGTACCTCACTTCCTGAAAATCATCAATCTTTTCATTCCAAAAAAACTCCACAGTGGAGTTTTTTTGGAATAGCATTCATTATATTTTCTATAATATGCCATTATAAAGTTTTTACTTGATCCAAATTAGGACAGGTAGCTATAGCTCGCTGAGCAAGCCCCCATTCATTGTCATTATTGTATCCAGCAACATAAACAAAATCACCTTTAAACATACAATTTAATGGCCTTCCCATTACCCACCTAATAATTATTTCACCATCTTTATTGGGATGAGCAAATTGTTCAAAATACATACCTGCTATTTCTTTTGTCCAAGGCATAGGATTATATTGAGCAATCCCCATTCCAATTGGCGTACTCGCATTATATAAGGCAGCTAATACTTCATTTTTATCCTTATTAGAAATATCAATAACATCAGGCTCTACTTCCGTACAACCATAATCAACATCAGGTAATTCCTCTTGAGTTAATCCTAATACTTCAGAATTGTATTTCTTTCTAAATTCGCGAGCAAATTCCATAGATGCACATTGTCTAACATATTGGGGAACAAGTGTAATAAATGAAAGCGTATTTTCTCCTTCTTTTTCTGCATCTTGTAAAGCTATTTTAAAAGCTAAAACCAACGTATCTACATCAATTCGATCCGGAATCATTTTTGCAAATTTATGATAAAATACACTTTCAGAATTATATCTATTAATTGTTCCTGATGCTGATCCAAAACTTTCTCTAGCATTTTCCAAAAATAACATAATGTCATCTCCTATCTTCTATTACAGTTCAATGGTTTCAATCTTTTTACAAGAGGTTCATTGTTATCAAATGAAGTGGTTTTGAATTCAACAAACATAGATAAATATTGTTTGTATTCTTTCTTTGTCTCCTCATTTCCTTTTAATGATCCCTTTTCAATGGTACCATCATTCTTCACTAAAATATACCACCCGTCTCCTGAAATAATTTTAGTATAATCAGTAAAATCTAAGGGTAATTCTTCTCCATTAACTTGATACCTTAATGAATTTACATTAAGAGCTACTTCATCCAAAGTATCTATTTCAGTATTACTTACATCATCAATAATTATAACTCTTTTTCTAGGATCTCTATATTGAGCTCCAACAACACCATATCTTGGCTTTTCAGGCATAGTTCCTGCTAATATTTGTTGTTCGGATGAATCATAAACATAAACACCACTTTCTAATGGTCGAGGCACATCAATTTCTACACTTTTTAGATCATTAAGTGTATAATCGGATTTACCAACAGTAACAACCTTAACTTTTTGTAATTCATCTTCTGTTTCTTGTGAAGCATATAGCATTTCGTTCGCTGCTCTTTTATATACATCAACTAATTTAATATCATCTTTATACATTCCATAATATGAACTACCTGCTTCAACACTATCAAAACAAATAACATCACCATTACGCCATACCCAACTTTGAGTCAAAAATTGTCCTTTATAATATACAACAAAGGTTCTTCCATTTCTTGATTGCATTGAATGTTTAAGTGCTGAATAAGATATTCCTCTAACTACAAAACAACAATGTGATAAATATCCTACTGCAACCGCAAGTGGATCATCTAAATCTAAAATTTTGTATGTAAAATCACCTAATTGTCCTTCCACTTTAGGAATAGATGAGTAACCTCTATTTCTTGCATCTTTACATAACCCAATTGCTTCAGATAATAAAATTGGATCGGTTGTATTCATTTCTCTTAAAGCATGTTTAAATCTTATTTCATCTGGTTTTAATTCAATTGGCAAATCTATATCTTCAAAATGTTTAACAATTCTTTTAACGCTTAATACTCCATTACAAGATCTCTTGATTTCTTCAAAGCAATTACAAAATTCTGTAAAATATCTTTCAAATCCAGGAATATCTCCTCTTATCATTCTGTTAATTACAGAATTTGGTTCTTTCATCATTCCTTTTCCAAAAAGATAAGTAATTAATTCTTCGTTAATATTAGGTACCCCATTTTCAGCAATAGAAATACTTTTATATTTTAAACCATCAAATAAATTTTCCATTCTATTACCTTGCATGTTAGACTCTAATAAATACTTACCTCTATCTTTTCCAAAATAGCAGTATAATTGTAATCCCATTCTTTCTACAAAGGATAAATTATCAGCCTTAGTATTCGTTCTGCAAATTGCATTTTTCCATCTTATAACCGGGGTAATATTTAATTTTGCAAGTTGTTCATCAGTTAAAAATTTAGTTATATAATCTGCATTATCAATTAATTGCCCACATTTAGATAAGTAAATCAAACCCTTATAAGTTTTAGTCATATATACTTTGTCAAATGGCATACTTCCTTTTACTAATCTATAAAACACACCATTTAAAGAAACACTTTCAGAATAAGTACCATCTTTTTCACATCTTCCTAATAAATCAATTGAAAATTTATTTCTTAATTCTAAAAACAAAGGATTTTTATCATCAATAACTCTTTTCTTTAATAATTTTCCACACGCTATGATCGCCTCAATGTAATCATCAAATACTAATTTTGATTTCCCATCTTTTCCGATATCTTTTACTAAACGTTCAAAATCTGCAATCCTATAATCTTTATTATTACACTTTTCTACAAATCTAGTAATAATTTCTAATATAGTTTCATCATTAATATACTTTGATAAATCGCTACCAGAATAAGCAATATCTAAAAACTCTAATATCACATCAGCTGTAAACTTATTACTCTTATAGTGTGTTCTGTTATCAAATAACGAAAGTGTTTCTTCAATACCAATTTGATAAAATTTATTTTTAAATAATTTGAACAAATCACTATCACTCAATAATTCAGATTGTTGGTCTGCATCATCAAAAGAGGATACTCTATAATCACTTAAATACTTATATCTAGTAAATAAAAGTTCAAATTTAGGAATAGAACATTCATTTACTTTATCACTAAATAATTCTAAAAATCTATTTAAAGTATTTAATTCATGTGACTTTAAAAGTATAAATTCCACTAAATCATCCGCCGGTAATTTCCTTAGTCTTTCCCGTTCACTAACTAACTTTTCAAGCATTTCATTTTCATTTAAATCTTGTAACTCGAACAAAATATCGTCATCAATCTGATCAGGAAAATATTTTCTCAACTTAAATCGTGCTTTTTCACAAACAGAATAAAAAAAACTAAGAAACATTTCACTTTTAGGATTCAAATCACATTTATACCGATCAATAGCTGTTAATTGACCTTTTTCAGGTAAATTTATAATACAAGTTTCAATTAAAGAAGAAGGAAATTTTTTATGATAATTCTTAAGCAATGACATGATACTTTGAGAATCCATCGCCCCAATACATTCTATCCATGTAGCCATTGGATACTCCTTAATACTCTCGAAAGCCATTTGACTTAACAATGAGTTATCTCGCGTCATAATAACTAAACACATCAAAACGCCTTCAAAAGTTTCTTTTGCCATTTGTTTTTGAGCATTAACTTTATATGCTAATAGATCTAAAACCCTTTGTTGCTCTGAAAAATTTCTAAATCCTACATTCTTTTGATAATCTTTCAATAACTTGCTTGCTTTATTTAAAGGCAACCTAAGGACACTATTAAATAAAATTGCGAAATTCATGTCAAAACGCCTCTTTCTTTTAAATGACTATTATACTAGCATAAATTTCTTGCAAAGACAATTATTTAAAAGACTTTCATTAAACTTTTATTCTTCTGTTAACCAATCAATAATATTTTTATGAATAATTCCATTCCGCGAAAAATCGACTTTATCAAGCGAAAGAACATATTTTGGATAATTATCTTCTATCATTTCTAAAGCTTTAAATTCTCGTTCGATGACTTTCTCATCAGCAAGTAAATAGGCAACTTGATAATACTCTTTTTTATTTTCTTTGACAGCAACAAAATCGATCTTTCCAGTTTTTGTTTTAGCAATATAGACATCATAGCCTCGATTTAACAATTCATTATAGATGACATTTTCAATAACAAAGCTTTTATTAATCTCAAAATCTTTATTTTTAATCTGAGCAATACCTAAATATCTTTTCCACCACCTAGATAAATTGTATAACATCTTTAATTTCTCACCAAGTTATTTCTCAAAAGAGAAATATGTTATCGTTTCTAAAAAGTTATTTTGCTTACATAAACAATTTAGTAAACTACTTAATTACAAGCCATTCTCTTTAATACAGACTTCATAAGTGTTCTATTTCCCAAAATCGATTTTTTTGTTTTCGGGAAATAGAATAAATATGCTCGAAGGCTAATTTAAATACAATTTACGTTTCAACTCTGGATCTTGAATCATTTTTTCTTTAATTAAAGCTAATTTAGTTTCAAGTTCTTCTTTAGTCATCCCAAAGTATTTCAAAGTCATAGCTAAATAATCCGTTATTCCAGCACTTAAACAAGAAGAAATATAATTAAGAAGTTCTTGTTCATCCAACTCTAAAAAAGAATAACTCGGTAAATTTTCATCATAAGAAGTCACCACTGGATATTGTTTATACTTCTTTACATGATCATAGAACGGCATCATATATTGTACTTGACGCTTAAAAAATAGAGCACAATAACGAAAAATAAGAGGTGTAATATTTTTTTGTTCAAGATAATTGATATAAATTCGACCACATTTATTAATAATCAAATTCAACACAAAATCATAGACATCATCGTAATTACAATACCCGTACTTCTTTTTCAGATATTTAGCAATTCTTTGAGACAAAGCCTGAATGGATTCTGCTTGAGTTTTTAGTATTTCAATAGGTATTACTGTAGAATCACCTATAAAAAGTTCACCCTTTTGGAGTAAAGTATTTTTTAAACATTGAATATCTAAAGCTAAATACTTTTCATTAGATATAGCAACTATATTAGCTAGAAATTCATCCTCCGTAACACCCAAGTTATCCAATAAAGCTTGAATGTCTTGACGACTCATAACCTTATTATAACGTTCTGTTAATTGCATATAAATTTTTGCTAATTGCCAAAAGCTCTTGTCATGTTTCTGTTTGTTCCGTAAAGAAAAAATTTCTTTAAATACATCTTTTTTTACAATTAGCAGTGGCATACATTGTAATTTAGCTAAATCAACATTATGATGACAAAGAAAGTTCAAATTTTTTCTAATTATATCAGCTTTACCTACAGTTAAAACATATGGGCATTGTTCTAATATTAGAAGCATGGAATACTGAATTAAAACCTCTATAACGTGTCTTATTTCTTTACCTTTGCCTCGAGCTAAAATGCTGGGACATTGTTCTAATATCGGAAGCATGGAATATCGAGATAAACCTCTATAATTGCTTGGATTTCCTTGCTTTTTCCTAAAGCTAAAACACTGGGACATTGCTTTAATATTGGAAGGATAGAATATTGAGTTAAAACCTCCATAATAGTTTCGATTTCTTTACTTTTACCCAGAGCTAAAATACTGGGACATTGATCTAGCAAGGAAAGTAATTGATATTGTCTTAACACTTTTAAAACATTCTCAACATCTTCTATATCTTTTCGCAAGAAAACCTGCTTTGAACTTAAGATTTTGGTTTTAGTATGTTCTACAATATTATAACGCTCTAAAACATCTTTTAAATCAGTATGGGTAATCATGCTTACTCCTCGTTCCTAAAATAACCCTAACATAGAGAAATATGTTATCATTTCTAAAAAGTTATTTTGCTTACATAAGCAATTAATAGTAGCTACTTCATTACAAGCCAATCTTTAATATCAATAATCTGAATTCCTTCATAAGTGTACATTGCATGATGTGTTCTAGCAATCACCATTTTAGGATAGGCATCCCTTATTTTCAATAAAGGATCAACTTCTCTTTTAAATGTCTTATCATCAAAATCATTACCAATATCATCAGATACCTGTATATAAATTTTTTCATTTCTCTTGATCGCGACAAAATCTACTTCTTTCTCATATAAAGTCCCTACATATACTTCATACCCTCTTCTAAGTAATTCTATTGCCACTATATTCTCATAAACTCTTCCATAATTGACATTTTTTATTCCTAATTTAGCAAGTTTGAAAGAATGATCTACCAAATAATACTTATCCTGAGATGTTAAATATTTTTTTCCTTGAATATCGTATCTTGGTATTTTATAAAACAGAAAAGCATTACATAAATACTTTATATATAAACTAACCGTTTTATGATTAATTTGATCTTTATTATTCGTTAAAGAAGAAGCGATATTCCTAATTGATGTCAAATTGGATATATTGTCCATTAAATAGTCCGTAATATTGTCTAATAAATGCTCTTTTTTAATCTTATATTTATTACAGATATCTCTTTTTATAAGAGTATCACAAATATCATTAATATAACTATATTTTTCTTCGTCTGTTTGATATAAATAAGAACCAGACAAACCACCTGCAAACACATAATCTTCAAAAGCCTTTTCGTCATTTTCTTTATTATAATATTCTAAATATTCTTTATAAGAAAATGGATAAACCTTTATTTCAAAAGCTCTTCCTGTAAACAATGTTGCCAAATCACTACTCAATAAAAAAGCATTGGATCCAGTAATATAAATATCATAGTTTTCTTCAGCATGAAAATTATTAATTGCCTTTTCAAAACCTTCACACATTTGAACTTCATCTATAAACAAATAATTTAGTTTTCCAGTCTCATAACAACTCTCTACATAATCAATCAATTTATGATATTCATTAATCTCTTCATACTTAGTAAGATTATAATTTATGTGAATAATATTACTATCTTTTTCCTGATCTATAATATATTTTTTAAATTCCTCTAAAAGCTTTGACTTACCAGCGCGTCGAACTCCCGTAATCACTTTAATATCCGGTGTATGCATTGTATTTATTAATTTGTTTAGATATTCTGTTCTTTTAATCAATTTCATAGCTTACTTGCCTCCAGTAATATTATAGCACATCATTTCCCAAAATCAAAAAAAATTTATTTTTGGGAAATGAAATAATATGCTCGAAGGCTAATTTAAATATAATTTACGTTTCAACTCTGGATCTTGAATCATTTTTTCTTTAATTAAAGCTAATTTAGTCTTGAGTTCTTCTTGCGTCATCCCAAAGTATCTCAAAGTCATAGCTAAATAATCCGTTATTCCAGTGCTTAAACAAGAAGAAATATAATTTAGAAGTTCTTGTTCATCTAACTCTAAAAAAGAATAACTCGGTAAATTTTCATCACGAGAAGTCACCATTGTATATTGTTTATAGTTCTTTACCTTATCATAGGATGCCGTCACATGCTGTAGTTGAGGTTTAAAAGATAGAACACAATAACGAAAAATAAAACGTGTAATATTTTCTTGCTCAAGATAATTGATATAAATCTGACCACATTTATTAATAATCAAATTCAACACAAAATCATAGATATCATCGTAATTAGAATATTTATACTTCTTTTTCAGATATTTAGCAATTTCTTGAGCCAAAGATTGAATGGATTCCGCTTGAGTTTTTAGTATTTCAGTAGGTATTACTGTAGAATCACCTATAAACAGTTCACCCTTTTGGAGTAAAGTGTTTTTTAAACTTTGAATATCTAAAGCTAAATACTTTTCATTAGATATAGCAACTATATTAGCTAGAAATTCATCCTCCGTAACACCCAAGTTATCCAATAAAGTTTGAATGTCTTGATGACTCATAATCTTGTTATAACGTCCTGTTAATTGCATATAAATTTTTGCTAATTGCCAAAATCTCTCATCATGTTTCTGCTTATTCCGTAAAGAAAAAATTTCTTTAAATATGTCTTTTCTTACCATTAGCAACGGCATACATTGTAATTTAGCTAAATCAACATTTTGCTGGCAAAGAAAGTTTAAATTTTCTCTAATTATATTAGCTTTACCTATAGCTAATATAGTTGGACATTGCTGTGATATCGAAAGCATAAAATATTGAGTTAAAACTTCAATAATAGCTTGAATTTCTCCACTTTTGCCTCGAGCTAAAATATATGGACATTGTTGTAATAATGAAAGCATAGAATACCGAGATAAAACCTCTATAATTGCTTTGATTTCTTTACTTTTACCTTGAGCTAAAACGCCTGGACATTGCTGTAATATCGGAAGCATGGAATATGGAGTCAAAACTTCAACAATGACTTTGATTTCTTTGCTTTTACCTTGAGCTAAAATATATGGACATTGATCTAGCATTGAAAGCATGGAATATTGACTTAAAGTTTCAATAATTGTTTCAATTTTCTTACTTTTGCCTCGAGCTAAAATGCTAGGACATTGATCTAATATTGGAAGTATGGAATACCGAGATAAAACCTCTATAATTGCTTTGATTTCTTTACTTTTACCTTGAGCTAAAATGCTAGGACATTGATCTAATATTGGAAGTATGGAATACCGAGATAAAACCTCTATAATTGCTTTGATTTCTTTACTTTTACCTTGAGCTAAAACGCCTGGACATTGCTGTAATATCGGAAGCATGGAATATGGAGTCAAAACTTCAACAATGACTTTGATTTCTTTGCTTTTACCTTGAGCTAAAATATATGGACATTGATCTAGCATTGAAAGCATGGAATATTGACTTAAAGTTTCAATAATTGCTTGAATTTCTCCACTTTTGCCTCGAGCTAAAATATATGGACATTGTTGTAATAATGAAAGCATAGAATACCGAGATAAAACCTCTATAATTGCTTTGATTTCTTTACTTTTACCTTGAGCTAAAACGCCTGGACATTGCTGTAATATCGGAAGCATGGAATATGGAGTCAAAACTTCAACAATGACTTTGATTTCTTTGCTTTTACCTTGAGCTAAAATATATGGACATTGATCTAGCATTGAAAGCATGGAATATTGACTTAAAGTTTCAATAATTGTTTCAATTTTCTTACTTTTGCCTCGAGCTAAAATGCTAGGACATTGATCTAATATTGGAAGTATGGAATACCGAGATAAAACCTCTATAATTGCTTTGATTTCTTTACTTTTACCTTGAGCTAAAACGCCTGGACATTGCTG
>CALVQE010000022.1 GCA_944355355.1 uncultured Bacilli bacterium | reverse complement strand
CATGGAACCCGAAGGAACAGATTTACAGTCTGCCGCGTTTGACCACTTCGCTATCCCTCCAATAAAAATGGTGCCGACAGAGAGAGTCGAACTCCCAACCTACTGATTACAAGTCAGTTGCGCTGCCAGTTACGCTATGTCGGCAAAAAAAATAATGGTGGGCGTTTACGGACTCGAACCGCAGACCCTCTGCTTGTAAGGCAGATGCTCTAACCAACTGAGCTAAACGCCCGTGTTCCATATGACACTTAAAATATTACCAAAAACCGCTTTCATTGTCAATAAAAAAACTATTTTTTTCACAAAAAACTGTGATTTCTTCTACTTTAGGCTGTAAATACTAACCAAAATTATTTAAAAAAGAAAAAAAGTCTCATTATGATGCGAACTTCAAGTAAGAAACGTCATAAAAAGGACTTTTTCTATACAAATTTTAAGTAAAATATACCTTATACCATACTAAGAAACAATAAATATTGTATATCTTACGTCCATTATTCTTTTTACCTAAATAATGGTCTTCTAACAACTGATTAATATAATTCTGATCAAAATAATCTTTAACATAATCTCTATTAAAAGCTTCTTTAATCATCTTATAATACTTTTCATCCCTTATCCATTTCGAAAAAGGAACTGGAAAACCACACTTTCTTCGCCTAGCCCATTCATCAGGAATCGTTTCCTTAGCAATATCTCGAAATACATATTTTGTTTCCTTATTTTTTAACAAATACTTATTAGGAATCGTTTTTGCATAGGCAAAGACATCCTTATCCATAAGAGGTGTCCGAAGTTCTATTGAGTGAGACATACTCATCTTATCCGCTTTCAAAAGAATATCTTGAGGCAACCAAAAATGATAATCAATAAACATTTTTTTTGTAAGTTCAGACTCATTTTTCACTTGATCATAATAAGGTTTTATCACATCGGCAATCGTTTCATCATTTTTTAATGGATCAGCCAAAATCAAATTTGCTTCATCACTTTCCATATAACTTCCATGCCCAATATAACGTTCATAAAAAGGAAGTCCATACCTTATCAACGTATTGCGACCAGGAAAATGAGGTAAATGCTTGCAAATACAACGAATTCCTTTACGCAAAAATAAAGGTAAACATAAATAAACTCGTAAAAGATATGGATCATTATATTCATTATATCCAGCAAACATTTCATCAGAGCCCTCCCCTGCCAAAGCAACTTTAACCTCTTTTCGAGTAAGTTCACTTAAAAAATACAAAGGAACTGTTGACAAATTAGCATGAGGTTCATCCGTATGCCATTCGATTTTAGGTAAAGCCTCAAAAAAATCATCAGCACTTATCTTCTTGCGTGTATTTTTAATTCCCAAAGTCTTAGATAAATCCTGCGCATAATCTGTTTCATCAAATCCTTCATAAGAAAATCCTACAGAAAAAGTCTTATCTGGCTTAGCTACACTAACAACATAAGAAGAATCAACTCCCCCAGATAAATAGGCTCCAACTTCAACATCACTTGTCGTTTGATGATAATACACAGAATCCTTCAAAACACTCTCCAACTCTTTTTTTACATCATCATATGATTTGTTCGTATTCTTATCAAAACCAAGCTCAAAATAGGGTTTAATATCTAAAGAACCATCCTTATAATGAAAATAATGTCCTGGTTTCAGTTTGAAAACTCCCTTAAAGAAAGTCTCTTCTTTCACAGAATATTGAAAAATCAAATACATCTTTAAAGCATCTGTATTTACACTTTTCGAAAAATCCGGATATGCTAGCATCGCTTTAATCTCCGAAGCAAATAAAAACTTATTTTCATCTTTATAATAATAAAATGGCTTTATTCCAAAATGATCTCGAGCCCCAACAAGCTCATGCGTTTCTAAATCATAAATGACAAAAGCAAACATTCCTCTTAACTTTGTAAACAACTCATCATGCCACTCTGTATAACCATGCAAAATAACTTCCGTATCCGTTTTCGTCTGAAATACATACCCTTTTTCTTGTAACTCATCTCGTAAACTCTCGTAATTATAAATCTCCCCATTAAAAATAATTGCCTTTGTCTTTTCTTGATTAAAAATAGGCTGTCCACCAGTATTTAAATCAATAATGGATAGTCTACGATGCCCAAGTGCTACAACGTCATCAACAAAATAGCCTTCTCCGTCTGGTCCTCGATGAGCAATTTTATCCGCCATATCTTTTATAATTCTCTTTTTCTCTTTTTTCGCTTTTGCATCACAAAAACCAACAATTCCACACATACCTATTCCTCCTGTTTCTTAAATTTTCTTAAAGCCTTAAAAGCCTCTTTTGTATTTTCCCAAGAAAGCAGATCTAAAACTTGATCCTCTGGCACCCAAAAAGCATGGAGAACTTCTAGAGGTTGAGCCTTTAACTGCCCTTCCTTATAATACCCAAGAAAAAAGACAACATCTTTTACAACACCATCACTTGGAGAATAAGAGATTGTATACCGATATTTACTATCCAAAGAAATCTCTATATTTGTTTCTTCTTTGACCTCTCTAATTGCCGTTTCTTCTTCAGTTTCCCCAAATTCCATATGTCCTTTAGGAAAATCAATATGCCCCAAAACATGCTCAATTAATAACACTTGATTTCCCTTAAAAACAACCGCTCCACAAGACTTTTCTCTTTTCATCTTAAGCCACCCAATAACTATCTTGATACTCTTTATGATAATGATGAAGACGTTTTTTCATCATCAAAAACCGTTTTACATTGCGATCACGTTTATATTCCATTGGACTAACGCGCTTCTTCCATAACCGCAGAGCTTCTTTTTTAAAAGCTTCATTTGAAACATATTTTTTCACAATGCTCTTAGGCACAAAAGATAACAAACACTCTTCTTTTAAATCTTGAAACTTCAAGTCTTTATGTAAAATCAAATCATCAATCATTATCTGAACCAAATTAGCCTTTAAAGCAGCCACATAATAACTACATCTACCTTGTCTGGCATTAATTTCTAAAACTTTAAACGTGTTACTCTTTTCATCATATTTTAAATCAAATTCAAAAAAGCCATTCATTCCTAACTTTTCCATAAACGAAATAATATCTTGCTTCATTAAAGAAGAATCAATCCCAAAACTATTAAAGCCATTAATCAAACAAGCCGCATTGCCAACCATACTCTTACTATGTTCCTGTAAACCAATTTGAGCAAAACTAATCACTTTTACTTTTCCCATTCGATCCACATAAACCACACTATCAAAAAGATAAGAATCATCCCCAGCAATATATTCCTGCAAAATAAGTCGATCTGTATACCCTGCCTTTTTAATGCGGTCGATTACTCCTTTTAATTCCTCTTCAGATGAAATCTTATAAATTTTATTTTTCCCCTCAAAAGACAAATGATTATACATCACAACATTGGCCGGTTTCAAAATCATTGGATACTCCATCGTCGGTATCAAACTATCTTTCGTTACATCGAAATAATACGTTTCAGGAAAAGACAAGACAGATTTCTTATAAGTTTTATAAAACTTTTCCTTATTCGTTAAAGTAAGCAATATCTGTTCATCTTGCTTGAAAAAAACCAAATTCTTCCCTAACTTATCCTTATTTCTTGCCAAAAAGATGGAATAAGTCTCATTCGTACTAATGACCAAAATCTTATAATTTTTATAATCATCAGCATATGCATTTAAACGTTTCACAAAATGATCTTCATCCCATAAATCTTCGTCATATTCAATCGTTAAAATATTCGAAAACTTTGTAAAAGCTAATCGATCTTTAGCTAACAAATGAGCTTTCGCACCTGTCGCTTCATGAGCACATCTTGCCATATAATAAGCATTCGCATCACTACCAATAATTAAAATTTTGAGTTCTTTCATAAAACCTCACCTTCTAATAGTAGATTTCCTCTTGTTCCTTATCCTTGACATGTACACGGACAACGCGGTTACTAATATCATTAAGCAAATGATAAGCATTCTTATGAGTTCTACTGCAAACAAGATGAATCGGCAAATGTTTGCCAATAATTTCTACAGTCGTCCCCACATGCACTGGTTCACTTGCAAAAACCATCAACATATCCATAGAATCAGCTATTATTGGATAATAATTATTCCCAATCCAAACGCTCTTAAAATCACTCGTCACCCCATCGGCATAACCAACAGGAAGCGTCAAAATATAGCCATCATTCTTAATTCTTTTCTTAGTATACCCAACCGTATCATTTTCACTCACTCTTCGCACACTCATAACCTCAGTATACAAAGAAAAAGCCGTCTGTAAATCTAAATCATTTTCTAACGTAGTCTTACTACAATGATATTTTTTTTGTAGATAGCCTCTTTTTACCTCTCGTAATCTTCCCTTAAAAGAACGATCAGGCTTAATACTCTGAGCAAAACCATATAAAATAATACCTAGTCGAATACCGTTACAAAAAGGTATCTTCTCATGTTGCACCAAAGATAAACTTCTTCCCAAATGAACAATCGGAATACTTTTCAAATCAATTAAACTCGTAATATCTAAAAAAGAAGCAACCTGTTCATCATAATAAGGATCCACTACACCCGAAGTAGCAAAATGCGAATAAATTCCTTCAATTTCAATTTTATTTTGTTGATTTAATAAATCATACGCTTTCTTTAAATCTTCTTTATTTGTAAATCCAAGTCTATGCATCCCTGAATCTACTTTCAAATGAACTTTAATAGATCCATACAATGTACTTTCCAATAATTTTTCTGTATAATCTAGCGATTCCACTGTAATAGTCACATTATTATTAATAATATCATCAATAAACTCTAAATCAATCGGTTCTAAACAAAGAACAGGTGTCTCACTATCATACTTTCTAAGCAGTAAGGCTTCTTCCAAAGAAGAAACAGCAAAATAATTAATTCCGCCCTTTTTAAGATCCAAAACACACTTCATCCCATGATGATACGCATTATTTTTAACTACCCCAAAATAATAAGTATACATAGGGTACTTACGCCGAATTTCTTCAACATTTTTTGTTAAAGCTTCTCCATCAATTTTTGCATAAGTCTTTCTTTGCATAACCTCACCATCCTTCCTATTCATTATATCAGAACTTGAGATTACTTCCTAGTTAAAACCAAAAAGTTGACGTTTAAAACGACCAAAAAAGTTCCTTACTTTTCAGGAACTTTTTCAAGATCAATTAATACTTCTTCCCCATTTAAATCGTATTTTTCACCTTTTTCGGGATTTGTTTCAAAACAAACAGCTAAAGTTTCTTCTTTAATATAACCTTCAAATTCATGTAAAATATCATCAAATGTACTTGTTCCATAATAGAAAACTTTAATGCGATCCGTTACACATAAATCTTTAGCTTTTCTTAATTGTTGCACCTTACTAACAAATTCACGAGCAATACCTTCATGAAACAAAGATTCCGTGCGTTCAGTATTTAAAATGACAAACAAATTACCCTCCATTGCCACATTAAATCCTTCTTTAGCCGTGACACGAATATCAACCATTTCAGGATTTACTGAGATTGCTTCTCCGTCCATAGTAATCGAAATTGATTCTTTATTTTCTAAAAGAACAATATCACTTTCGGTTAATTCATTTAAAGCTTCTTGAAACAATTTGATTTTTGATCCAAAAATCTTGCCAACCTCTTTAAAATTAGGCTTTACAGTAAAGTTCATATACTGTGTTAAATCCGTAATAAACTCTACCTTTTTAACATTCAATTCTTCCAAAATTAATGGCACTAAATCCTCAATCTTACTCTTAATCTTACCATCTAAATAAACTTCACTTAATGGTTCACGAACCTTTATTTTAGCCTCTTCACGGCCATTTCTACCTAATCGAATAACTTCTCGAACCAAATCCATTTTTTCTTCTAAAGCAAGATCAATCAAACTATCATTTGCAACAGGGTAACTCGCCAAATGAACACTCTCTTCACCGGTCAATTTCCGATACATTTCCTCAGCAATAAATGGCGTAATTGGCGCGATTAACTTAGAAAGTCCCACTAAAACTTCATAAGTCGTTTGATAAACACTCTTCTTAGAATCGTCCATTTCACTACTCCAGAAACGCTTACGATTTCGTCTAATATACCAATTTGATAAATCCTCAGACACAAAATTAGCAATAAATCTTGTCACCTTATTTAAATCATACTCTAAAAAGGCTCCATCAACATCCTTTACAAGACCATTATAACGAGACAACAACCAACGATCAATCTCTTCACGATTCTCATAAGGAATATTGCATTCATCCGTATCTATTTCATCAGCATTCGCATACATCTGAAAGAAACTATACGTATTCTTCAAAGGATTCAAAAACTTAGAATAAACCTCTTTTAAACCTTCCTCATTAAACTTCAATGGTGTCCACACAGGAGAAACATAAGGAAGATAAAAGCGAACTGTATCTGCCCCATACTTTTCAATCGTTTTAAAAGGCTCAACAATATTTCCTCTACTCTTACTCATTTTCTTGCCTTCAGCATCCAGTAAGAGATCATTAACTAAAACATTCTTATAAGGAGCACATCCTTTTACAAACGTTGAAATAACAAGTAATGTATAAAACCAACCTCTTGTTTGATCAATTCCTTCACAAATAAAATCAGCTGGAAATTGTGTCTCAAATAACTCCTTATTTTCAAAAGGATAATGATATTGAGCAAAAGGCATCGAACCAGAATCAAACCAACAATCTAAAACATCTGGAATACGAGTCATATTCTTACCACATTTAGGACATTTCAAGAAAATTCGATCAATATAAGGTCTATGTAAATCCAAAGTAGCCTCATCAATCTCACAAGTAGCCTTTTCTTTTAACTCCTCGATAGAACCAAGCATCTCAGCATGACCACATTCACAAGTATAATATGGAATAGGACATCCCCAATAACGAGTTCTTGAAACTGCCCAATCTTTCAAATTTAAAAGCCAATTCCCAAAACGTTTCTCACCCACATAAGATGGATACCAATTCACTTTCTTATTTGCTTCAATAATCTCGTCTTTATATTTTGATACAGCAATATAATAACTTGGTAAAGTATAATAAATAAGTGGACTATGACATCTCCAACAATGCGGATAACTATGAATAATCCTTTGCTTTTTAAACAATTTACCATTTTCCTTCAAATACTCTATTACTTTCTCATCAGCATCAAAAACAAGCATATCCTTCCAAGGGCCTTCAGTATATGCACCATCTCTACCTACAGGATTAACATAAGGCAAATGATAATTTCCACCAACTCGTGCATCATCTTCACCAAAAGCTGGAGCCATATGAACAATACCTGTACCATTATCTACCGTAACATACTCATCACAGCAAACAAAGAAACCACCATCCACATGAAGTTCAGGAATAAGTTGTTCGTATTCTTTATACTCTAAATCCTTACCTATATAATACTCTAAAATAGCATATTCATCACCAAGAACTTGACTAGCTAACTTTTCAGCTAAAATATATTTATTCCCCCGTGCCTCACATAACACATACTTCTCATGAGGATTAACACACAAAGCAACATTAGCAAGTAAAGTCCAAGGTGTTGTTGTCCAAGCCAAAAAATAAGCATCCATATCCTTAATTTTCATTGGAACAATAACCGTATCCGTACTTGTATCTTCATATCCTTGAGCCACTTCATGACTAGCTAAGGAAGTTCCACATCTTGGACAATAAGGCGTCACACGATTTCCTTCATAAAACAAACCCTTTTCAAAATATTGTTTTAAAATCCACCATTCCGTTTCAATATATTCATTTTTATAAGTTAAATAAGGATGTTCTACATCAATAAATTGGCCCATTTTATTCGTCAAGTTCGTAAAAGCAGCCTCATTCTCACCAACACTTTCCCGACAAACTTGATTAAATTTTTCAATCCCAAGAGCCTCAATATCCTTCTTTGTTTTCAAGCCTAATTTCTTTTCCACATGATTTTCAATAGGAAGTCCATGCGTATCCCATCCAACCTTACGAAGTACGCGGTGACCCTTCATAACATGATATTTACAAATTGTATCTTTCAAATTCTTTGCCACCATATGATGTAATCCAGGAAACCCATTTGCAAAAGCAGGACCATCATAAAAAACAAAATCCGGATCATTTTGATGAGCCTCAACTGTCTTCTCATAAATTCCTTGAACGCCGCCCCAATCCTTTAAAATATCTTGTTCAACATCATAAGGATTTCTCTTATCTAGTTCTTTAAAATTTTTCATTTTCTAAGATTCCTTTCTAAATAAAAAAAGATGGCCCCAAAGGAGTCTACTATAGTAGACGGTACCATCCTTAATTTCACTTTTATTACTGATAACGAGTGTAACCCGAAAAACTTGAACCTAAGTGATATTTATATACCTTCCCAATCTATTTCCACCAACCATAGACTCTCTTTATGTTCCAATATATAAACGCGTCTTAAAGTTTTTTACTCCTTTATTATAAAGAGCATACTTGCGTTTGTCAAACATTTTATGCAAATTCAATTTCCTCTATAACACAAAGAATTTCTTATTTCTTCCCTAAAAACACTTGCTCATAAATTTCTTTATATTCTTTAACATAAATAATTTCAATATGTTCCTTAATTTCTTTAGGTATCTCTTTAGCTTCCAACTTATTTGCCTCTGGTAAAAAAACTTTTTTCATCCCATAATTATAAGCACCAATGACCTTCTCTTTAATTCCACCTACAGGCAAAATCTCGCCTCTTAAACTCATTTCCCCAGTCATGGCAATATCATTTGGAACAATCTTATTTGTAAGTAAACTAATCAAAGCTGTAGTGATACTTACACCAGCACTTGGACCATTTTTAGGTACTGCCCCACTTAAAAAATGAATATGAACATCTTTTGTTTTAAAATAATTTTCATTAATTTCAAAATCACTAGCATGACGTTTTAAATAACTACCAACGACCGCTAAAGACTCTTTCATCACATCTCCTAAAAGACCTGTTACTGTAACTTTTCCTTTACCCTCGTATAAAAGGGATTCAATAGGTAGTACCCTTCCTCCACTATTTGTTAAAGCCAAACCATTGACAAGACCAGCCTGAATCACTTTAGGTTTACTCTCTCCAAAAGTAATTCTTTCCTCCAAATACTTTTTTAAATCCTTAGGTTCTATTTGTAAAGCCAAATTCTTTTTTGACTTCACACTGGTCAAAATCACTTTGCGATATAAACTTGCCAAATGACGTTCTAGATCACGAACACCAGGCTCATCTGTATAATCCAAAATCAAACGTCTTATAGCTTCATCACTAACTAAAACCTCCGAAGAAGAAACATGATAATCATTCTCAAGACGAGGAATTAGATAATCTCTGGCAAGCTTAACCTTTTCAAAAATAGTATAACTAGAAAGTTCAATAATTTCTAACCGATCCTTTAACTCACTAGGAATTTTATCCTCATAATTTGCCGTTAAAATAAAGAGAACATGACTGAGATCAAAAGGTTCCTCTAAATAAGAATCCATAAAATTTTGATTCAAATTAGAATCTAAAATATCTAGTAAAGTACTAGCCGGATCACCCTTATAATCCTTGACCATTTTGTCTACTTCATCAATTAAAATCAGAGGATTTTTACTACCACTCTTTTGCAAAGCTTGAATGATTTTTCCTGGTGCACTGCCAATATAAGAACGCCGATTACCTATAAGCTCTGAAGAATCATTTAAACCACCAACACTAATCTTGTAAAACTTACGATGTAGGGCATAAGCAATCGAACTAGCAATAGTAGATTTACCCACTCCAGGAGGCCCAACCAAACAAAGAATAGGTGCTTGAAGTAGTGGATTTCTCTTCTTCATAGCAACATACTCTAAAACCCTAGTCTTCACTTTTTCAAGTCCATAATGCGTCTTATTCAAATCTTTTTCAATAGCCTTTATATCTTCTTGCTCAATAGTTTCCTCATTCCATGGCAAAGAAAAAAATAAGTCTAAGTAATTACGAACAAATGTCACTTCAGGACTCATATCACTCATATACTCGTATTTTTTAATCTCAGCAGCCACTTTTGTCTTCGTTTGATAAAGCAAATCAAGTTCCTCTAATTTCTCCTTGTAAATATCTACTTCTGCTTGCTTTTTATTTTCTTCCCCAAGTTCTTTTTGAATTTCCTTAATCCGTTCCTTTAAAACAAACTCTTTTTGACTCTTATCCATTTCATCTTGCAAAGCTTGATTAATTTTTTGATCCAATTGAATGACCTTTAGTTCAATAGTCAAGTCTTGTAACAATTTCGAAGCTCTTTGCAACGGATTTAATTCTGAAATATAGTAAATCTTATTCTCTTTAGTTGTCGGCAGTAATCCGGCAATAAAATCAGTTAAGTTATTTAAACACGTATAACCCTGCATAGCTTGAAGTGCACTATTAGAATAGTTAGGATTAGCCTTAATATACTTGCGAAATAACTTTTTTAATTCCCTTTGCAAAGCAATCTCATCCGTCACTTCCACATCAGGTGTTTGCATAATCAAAAACTGACATTCCAACACTTCAGCTTGTTTTTTCGAATTCATATACTTACTAATCTTTACCCGTTTAATTCCTTCAATCGTCACTCGAACATGACCATTTGGCAACGTAATTTTATGAACAATTTTACCAACAACGGCAATACTAGGCAAATCATCAACTTCAGGCACTTCTTCCAAGACATCTTTAGGTGAAACCAAAATAAGTTCTCCCTCATATTCCTTCTCACTGAGTTCAAGTGTCAATAAAGAAAGAGAATGATTGAGCTCTACCTTCACTTCTTGATTAGGCAATAAAACAAAATCTTTAAGTAGCATAACAGGTAAAGTTTTTGCCATACAACCACTCCCTAAAACAATTAACTTTTATTATAGAAGAGCATCCTTTTTTTGTAAAGTTTTTTTACATAAAATTGACATGCAATAATTGGCAATTGCATGTCTTCATTTTTTCTTCTTTAAAAATCCCTTTTCCCTATAACGTGGAAATAAACTTAAACAAAGAAGAAGCCCTACAAATAAACTAAATAAAAATAAACTCCACCCCTCAAAGAAGAAAGGCTGTAAGTCAAAATAGATTTGTTCCATTACTACTTGATTACCATAAGGCATTAAAATTGCAATCAAGAATAGAGTAAGAAGAAAAGATACCCCAAAAAGAAGAAATAATTCTCCAAAATAAACACATTTAACCTCTCTTAATTTTATTCCTTCAATTTGAAATAAAAGATTTTCATTTCTATTTTTTACTTTACTATAAAATAAATAACTCAACGTGCATAAAATATTCAAAAATAAAATAACCCCTGTAACATAATAAAAAATATGTGCAAGTTGAGCCAAAAGCTCCTTTTTTGAACCTATTTGTAAGCTAAACTGAGTCTTATACACATCCTTATAATTTTTAAAAATATCTAATAATTTCGAATAATTATTTTCTTCAATATACATTTTAGCCACACTGCTATCCAAAAGAATATTTGTCTCTTTACTCACATAAAGAGCCGTTGCAAAAGGTAAAATTCCCTCTTCAAAAGACGTATATAACTCTCCAAGTTTTCCTCCAAAAGAATTATTTTCAAGAGTCTTAAAACGAGTATATGGCTCCAAAGATTGTTTAATAATCCCCGTTATTCGTAACTCCTTAGAAGAAACAGAAATGATGCCACGACTCAAAATATCCTCATAATCTTTATACCCTTTATAATAAATAAGTAAATCCGCAAAATATTGACTAATTAACACTTCATTTTCCCCTATATCTAAAGATCCAATAACATCTTTGTTTTCTAAAGTCGTCTCTCCTATCTCATAAAAATATAAAGTCCCATTATAAAGCTGATAATAAACATACAAATCATCCAAGGAAAAACTATAACTTAAAGGTTGCCCAACTTCATCATAATAAACTTTACCAATTTGAACTTCCTTACCCGTATCCTCCGCAATATCATCAATATTTTCTTCACTCCTATCAAAAAAGATCACGCCATCTTTTTCTTGACTTAGAAGATGTGCTTCCATTTTAACTGGATCCATACAAGCCGTAAGTAAAGAGAAATACAAAAGCAAAAAAGACAATGTAAATAAAGTTACACCAATAACCATTTTCTTCTTATCTTTAGTAAACCTTTCCAAAGCAAGTAAAACTTTATTAGAAAAGGAAAGGTGTTTTTTTCCACTCACACTCACCTCTTCATTCCTCTTTACTAACTCATTTTTCTTCAAAGTAATATTACCCTCACAAAGCTCGTAGACTACAGAAGACTTTTTCATAACATCCTTATCATGACTAGCTACGATAACTAATGCTTTTTGACTTAATACTTCTAAAGCCTTTAGTACAATCCTTTTATTTTCTTCATCTAAAAAAACTGTAGGCTCATCAAACAAATAGACTTTAGCAGGATGTAAAAGTACTCTTAAAAAAGCCACTCTCTTTTTCTCACCTTGACTCAATTTTTTTACTTTCTTTGACTTTAACCCTTCCATATGAAATAAAGTTAATCCCGCTAGAATATCTTCCTCTTTAGTCCCAAACAAAGCCAGATTATGATAAACACTTAAGCCATTAATAAGCAAATGATCCTGATAAAAATAGGCGATATCTACTCCAAGATAATTTTTTCTTTCTAAAATGGACGTTCCATCATATTTTATCTCTCCCCCAAAATCTTTATCCAAAGAAGCAATTAGATTTAAAAGGGTTGTCTTACCACTACCACTTTCACCCATAATCGTATAAAAGCCTGTATCTTCAAAAGACATCGAAACATTATTTAAAATCGTTCTTTCCCCAAACTTCTTACTAACCTCTTTAACTTCTAGCATATCTACTCCTCAATTCGGGCAAGCTTCTTCATTTTAATCTCTTTTTTAAAGGCAAGACTGACAACAAATAAAGATAGTAAACTGAAAAGTATTAAAAATAAGTTAGGAAGCCATTCAATATAAAAGATATGAAAATACATAAGTAAGTAATCTGTATATAAAGTATTAATGATATAAGACAGACCTAGATAAAGGAAAAAACTTATAAGTAAACTGCCAAGAACAATGAATACATGTTCCATTAAGAATATTCCAAGAATTGTCCTGTGCTTGATTCCATATTCTTTTAAAAGCATGATTTTGGTGTTTTCTTTCGAAATACTATTTTTCATCATATATAAAGCATTTAAAACAAAGAGAAAAGCAAAGACAATTAAAACAACCAACCCAATAATTTTAAGTGTTTTGGCAAGAGGTTTAAACTCAGTAATATAATGAGCAACAATACTATCGGCATTATCATAGTCACTCAAAAAGCTCTTGAGCTGTTCCTTTGGAACCTTTACATAAAGAGAAGATTGTAAAGCTAAAAACCCATGATTTTTCATATACTCATCAAAAGACTCTGAAACATAAACAACATTTACATTTTGATAACGAGCCGCCATATCATCTTGTAATTTTATATCATACTCGCTCATTTGATCTCTTGAAATACTTTTTAAACCTTCATACTTTTCTAACAGATCATCCCGAACCCCAACTATACGTACTGGTACGCCTCCTAAGGAGATATTTTCAATATTTAAAAGTTCTTCATAACTTTTTGGGTAATACACTTGCTCATCTATACCCATAATTCCATATTCCAAAAAGACGTCAGCCAAAAACTTTCCAATAACAAGCTCATTATCTTGTTCGGGCATTCTTCCTAGTAATAAAGCAACATCCGTATTAGCCACATAAAATTTTTGAATAAGCATAAAATCAGAGTAATAGGCATTATCTGTTTGGAGAACTACCGTCTTCTCAGATGTCATAAAACTAGCCAAAGCAGAAGAATTGTTATACGCTGAACCACTTTCTGTAACGTATTTTCCTTTTAAAGAAGTAATTTCATCTACCGAATATTCTGATGTATTCAGATAAATATCTTCACTTTTTTCATGCACCAAAGTCTCATAATGAATCCGATTAAAATCAATCCTTCTTAAAGAAATCCCTGTAAATAATCCTAGTAAAATAAAGGAAGTCAGTAAAAGAGCTAAAATTGTCTTTTTAGGAGTTGCTATCACTTGGTTAAAAGCCAGTTTCACTTGTTTAGCAAAAGAAAGTTTCACCTTTTTACCCGAACTTACATTAATAGAAACAAGTTCACTTTGTTTTAATACAGTAAAATTTTGATTTTCTAGTCTTAATAGAACATCAGCATAACCTCTAACCTCTTCAACATCATGACTGACCACGAAAACTAAAGCATTTTGACTTAATCTTTTTAAAGTTTCTAAGACTTTATAAACATTTTCTTGATCTAAAAAAGAAGTAGGTTCATCAAATAAGTAGATCTTAGAAGGTTTAAAAATCGTTCTTATAAAAGCAACTCTCTTCTTTTCTCCTTGACTTAATTTACTTACTTTTTCTTGACACACATTTTCTAAATGAAAATATTTGATCCATTCAATAATCCTATCTTTGTCTTCACCGAACAATAAAAGATTTTCCATAACACTCATATCTTCCAAAAGTAACAACTCTTGATTAAAAAAAGCAATATTTTGATTTAAATACTTTTCTTTTTCTTCTAAACCTTTTAGTTCTTTTCCATCATATAAAATACTACCATCGCTTGGTTCATCTAACAAACCTATCAAATTTAAAAAAGTAGTCTTGCCAATTCCACTTTGACCAACAATACCATAAAAACCCGTATTTGAAAACGTCATCGAAACATTATTTAAAATCACTTGTTCTTGATACTTTTTCGTAACACCCTTTAACTCAATCATTCCTACATTCCTCTATTCTATTAAAAATATTATAGCATAAAACATAGCTCATTTTAAAAATAATAGCCAAATATAAGCGATTTTATCAATATAACACTTTTAATTTTTAAGAGCCGTAATAGGAATGACATAAACGCCATCCGGCCTTACATAAGCTGCATTTGTCATACCACAAATTACCCCTAAAACTTTCGGTGTATGACCGCCCTCTTTTTGAATAGAGTCTCTTATAGCTATCAAATTTTTGGCAGCATTATCGATTGCATTTACACCTAATTTAATCTCAAAAGCACACCAGTCACCGTTTTCTAATTCAATTACAGAATCGATTTCTCGATTCAAATAATCTTGATAGTGATAGCATTTAGCATTAAATGAATCAGCATAAATCTTTAAATCTCTTTCTACCATTGCTTCAAATAGAAAGCCAAAGGTTTCCAAATCATTAATTAATTTCTCCTCAGTTAAATTTAAAAGTGCACTGGCAATTGACGGATCAGCAAAATGTCTCTTTTCAGCTTGTTTAACACGGATACTAGATCTAATATTTGTAGCAAAAGGCTCGTCATTATCGAGTAAAAATAATTTATCAAAGGCATTTAAATACGACGTTACTGTGTCAATATCAATATCTGCAAAATCCACTTCTTTTATATCTTTTCTTAAAGTTGCATTTGTTGCTGTAGTACTTTCATTTCTAGCTAAAGACTTCAATAAAAGCTTGACTTTATGCTTATCTCTATTTACACCATCTAATCGATACAAATCATCCTGAACAATTAAATCAATATATTCTTTAACAACAATACTGGCATCTTCCGAAGTGAGTCCTAGATTGCCAGGAAAACCTCCCCTGATAATAAAATAGGCAAGTTTTTTTAAGTGAACATCACCTGTAAGCTTAGAAATTGGCTTTCCATCACATATATCTTTTAAAGATACTTCTCCAGTTGAATCTCCCGATTCATACAAAGACATTGTTCTAATCTGAATTTTTCCAAACCGTCCAGCTCCACTGTGAGATATACCATCTCTTTTAGGCGTAGAAGATCCCGTTAATATATATTGACCTTTTAACCCAGTTCTATCAACTTCGTATCTAATTTCATCCCATAAATTCGGCGCTTCTTGCCATTCATCAATAAGTTTTGGCTTTTCACCATTCAAGATAATTTCTGGAGATATCTTGGCTAACTCAACCTGATTAGAAGTCTCTCCAGTCTTAGTATAAAGCAAACTTTCACTTTTAGCATGATATCTTCCTGACCATGTCTTACCACAGTATTTTGGCCCTTCAATACAAATAGCCCCAAATAATTTCAAATATTTTTCTATCTTTTCGTCTACAATTCTTTTACGATAATTTTCTATTTTCATAAAATCAACTCTTTCATTACCACAATTATAACCTAAATAACAGACATGCGCAAGTGTATTCCGTGACTTTTTACGGTTCCATTCCGTGACTTTTTGCGATTTCATTCCGTGACTTTTTCTACGCAACCAAAAAAAGAATAGGTTTTATTTCCTACTCCTTAGTTATTTTCTTGTAAGAATTTTAAAGTCTTACGCATTTTACTATCATATTTTAAAACTTCCATACCACCAAAAGCTTCAATTAATTCTTCTTTAGAAATACCATAATTGTCAGCCATTTCCGTTGCGTCCTTATCTGCTTCCTCATCAGTTACTTCAATCTTTTCAGCTTCACTAACAGCTTCTAGTAAATAACGGTATTTAATGCGACGAATAGCTTCAGGCTCCATTTCTTTATGCATATCTTCATGTGTCGTATTCGTAAATTGATAATATTGATCCATAGTAAGTCCTTGCATCTTCAATTGACTCTCAAATTGATGCATCATTCTATGAACTTCATCATCAATAATCTCTTCAGGAAGCTCAACTTTCATATTTTCACTAGCAGTCTTTAAAACATCTTCTAAGAAACGATCATCAATGTCTTTTTGTTTAGACTCTTTTAAAGTATTTTCTACTTCTTTAGCTAATTCTAGAGCATTAGTTACTTTATCATAACCTAAATCCTTAAAGAAATCCTCATCAATATCAGGAAGAATTCTTGATTTAATTTCATGCAAAGTAACATGGAAAATAACTTCCTTACCAGCTAAATCCTTAACATAATCATCAGGGAATTTTAAATGTAAATCCTTTTCTTCCCCAACTTTCATTCCTAACACACCATCTTCAAATCCAGGAATAAAAGTATTTGTTCCAATTTCAAGAGGATAATTTTCTCCAGTTCCGCCTTCAAGTTCTTCACCATCAACAGTTCCCTTAAAATCAATAACCGCCGTGTCACCTTTTTCAACAATACCGTCTTCTTTAACACGAATTTCAGCAAACTGTTCACGCAAATGTTCAATTTCATGATCAACTTCTTCTTGAGTAACCTCTAGCTTATCTTTCTTTACTTTTAAATCTTTATATTTACCTAACTTAACTTCAGGTTTTCCAACAAAAGTGAACTCAAATTCAATACCATCTTTATCAATTTTCTTAATATCAACGGTAGGTTGAATTTCAGCCTTAACTTCAGTTTTATCTTGAGCACTCTTAAAAGCATCATCTACAACACTTTCATAAGCGTCTTGGTATAAAGATTCAATTCCAAACTTTTCAATATAAATATTCTTTGGAACACTACCTTTGCGGAATCCATCTACTTGAGCTTTCTTAACATTCTTCTTAAAAGATTTATCTAAAGCTTTTTCCCATTCTTCTCCTTTAATCTCAATTGTTATTTTTTCTGTATTTTTTGCCATGAAAAATACTCTCCCTTCATACGTGTTTTATTATACCTAAGTTTTTCCGGTTTTGCAACGAAAAAAGAGCATCATGTTTCCACGATGCTTATTTATATAACTTAACTATACATAAATAAAGTAATCAATTCTTCTAAAGGTGTTCCAGAAATTGCACTTACTAAATCATTCAAAATTTGATTCATTTCTTCTTCCGTCAAATCATCAGTAGCTACAGCATTAGAAGTATTCATTTCATCTAATTTTTCACCAACTGTAACACTCATATCAGTATCAAGACTAAAATTAATAACTTCCATACCATTTTCAGCCTTAACATCCAAAACTAAATCGATAACTTGCCTTGCGTTATCAGTTGTTTCAATTGAATACGTCCCTGTACCACTAAACTGAGCCTCACCAGCTGGAACAACAAATTCTAATGTACCTTGATTATTATTTTCTGTTACTTTTAAAGTAATAGGTTCCTCCTCTGTATACAAAGTCAAATAAGAAGTATTATTTTCAGTTTCTACCTTCAACAAATCTTCATCTAAAGAATTCATTACAAGAAGAGATTTATTATCCTGTTCTACATAACGGAAGAAATTATCCTCATCTGAAAATTCAAGACCAACAACCGTTCCCGTAAATTGAGTTGTATACAAAGTAATTGTTAACTCACCCATATCTTCAGAAACTTCGGTTTCCTTTAACTGTTCTAACATAGTTTTAACATCATCAGACGAAGCACCTAACAAAGAAGCTAAAGCCTCTAAAGAAGATTGATTATTTAAATACCCATCTGCTAAAGCATTTTTTAAATCGGTTACCACAGCCTTATTAAGAACAATACTATGAGCTAATACTTTTCCATCAAATCCTTCTACTGTAGTTGTTTTCTTAACAAAATTTTGTTCTTTAACTTGAGCTTTTAAAACATCACGTAAAGTCGTTCCAACAGATAAAACAGCGTCAAAATCAAAATGAATACTTGTTAAAGAACTAAAATCTAAATCATTAACACCATCCTCATAAAGAAGACCATCAAACAACTTTGAAGAAGCAAGATACACTCTAGTAGGCGTAACTCTAGTTAAAAAATCTAAAATCAAAGAATCATCTTCTAACATTCCTAAATAAAGTTCCATTTGCTCATTAGGTTGATCAATACCAAAACGATAATCGTAATTATAACCAGTATAAGCTTGAAGTTCAGTCATATCTGTATCAAAAGCCACATTACCCTCGATAACCACAGGTTTAGTAAAATCATAATCAATAAGTAAACTATCCGCTTTTTGAATACTCTCTTCAAATTGACCATAAAACTTATCAATAGCTTTAGTATATAGGGTCTTAGAATCAGTCAAAAAAAACTTATACCCAATAAACAAGCCAATTAAAAGAACAATACCTACTGTTAAAATGATCAAAAGAATCTTCTTATTTTTATCACTAGAGTTGTTCGGAAACCTTTAAAAAGGGGTTAACAAAATTATAAAAATGTGATAAATTAATATTGGTTATACATGCTCATCTTAAACACTTTTTGAGAAGTAAAAACTCCCTAGGCCCCTGTTTATGGGGGTTTAGAGAGTTTTTTTTCTTT
>CALVQE010000021.1 GCA_944355355.1 uncultured Bacilli bacterium | reverse complement strand
CCTTAAAAGATCAACTTGGGTGACTATTTTAAAGAGTTTAAAGCTATTTTCAAGCGATTCGACAAAACAAGACAAAAAAAGATGTTCTTCACATCTTCATTGCTTTAATATTTTTCATAATGAATTTTCTCAGGATAATAATTATCATTAGGTTTTAGATCCAAAGCAGAATAACCAAGAGCAATAACACTAAAAATTTGATAATCTTCTGGAATAGCTAAAACCTTTTTTTCTTTAGCCGTTTTCTCTAAATCAGGATATCCACCTAACCAACAAGAACCAATTTCCATCGAAATAGCTTCAAGCAAAATATTCTCTGTTACGGCTGCGCAATCAGCTTGCCAATGTGGTGTTTGTTCATTATCTCCCTTTGATACAACAACAATTGCTGCTGCAGCTTCATTAAGCATTTTAGAATGAATTGCCGTATCTGCCAAAGCCTGTAAAGTGTTTTTATCCTTAACGAGCACAAATTCATACGGCTTTAAATTATGGGCAGACGGAGCATTCATTCCAGCCTTTAATAAAGCATCTAAATCATCATCTGAAATAGGCTTATCCAAAAACTTACGTACACTTCTTCTCTTATAAATTTCTTCCATTTTCATCTATCCTTTCTAAAATAATACTACCACGAAAAAAAAGAAAAGAAAACAAACTAGACACTTATTTTCTTCTCTAACTCACTTTTATATTCACGGCAAGCTTCATCCAAGTCCATAAACAGATGATCAATATCTTCTTTACTAGAAGTTCTTACTCCGCTTGCATACTTATGTCCTCCACCATGATACCTAGAAGCAATTTCATTTATAACGGGTCCTTTGCTGCGAATATTGACTTTATAAACATCATTTTTGGCATCATAAGTCACAAAAGACCAAACATAAACATCCTTCATATAATTAAAATCATTAACCATATTAGAAGCTGTTGAAGAATCTACTCCATATTCCTTTACAACATCATCCGAAATGCGTATTGAAGCGAAACCATTTTCACTCACTTCCAAATTCGTAGCTAAATAACCATGAAAACGAATCTCCTCCAAAGGTCTTTCATAAAGCTTCTCATAATATCTTGTAAAAGGAAGCTGAGTTTCCCGAATTAAAGAAGTTACAATTTCAAAAGTTTCCAAACTTGTATAAGAAATAAGAAAACGATCACTATCCGAAACAATCCCTAAAAATAGATTTGCTGCTACAGGAATAGATATTTTAAAATTGCTTTTCAAAAGCATCTTGGCAATCATCTGACAAGTACTTGAAGAGCCATCCTCAATCCACTCTAAACCACCAAAATCCTCTTCATAAGGATGATGATCAATCTTGATAATTTCCTTATACTTAAGCCCTTCAATACCATCAACTCGGTACAAATTCGGTACATCCAGCGTAATTAACAAAGCATTTTCCAAACTAGCTACATTCACTTTATCTAAATGTCCATACTTCTTAAACTTACTTACACCAGTTCCTACTGCATAAACATGCTTAGAAGGATACTTTTCCAAAATTGCATCCCTCAAAGCCACCTGACTACAAATCGCATCTGGATCTGGACCAATATGTCTTGCCAAAACAATCGTATCATACTGCTTAATTTTCTTTAATACTTTCTTGATGATATCATTCTTCATGTAACACTCCTAACTATTTATTTTCAAGATAAAAATACGTATCACGAGCAATCATAACCTCTTCATTTGTTGGAATAACATATACTGGGATAGTCGAATTTTCCGTTGTAATCTTACCTTCATGAATATCATGGTAACTAGCAATTTTTTCGTTAAAATCGTAATCTAATTCTACACCCAAGAACTTTAACTTTTCAACAATTTTTCTACGTTCATAAGCACCATTCTCACCAACACCAGCTGTAAAAATAATTGCATCGCAACCTTCTAACTCAAAATAATACTTAGCAATATAATCAACAATCCGTTTAACAAACATATCTAAAGCCAAAGTACACTTTTCTTCACCAAGTTTTACACGATCATAAATATCTCGCATATCGCTGAATCCTTCACTAATCGCTTTAACGCCACTTTCCTTATTTAAAACCGTATTAATCTCTTCTGTCGTCATACCTGTTTTTTCCATAATATAAGGAATAATTGTCGCATCAATATCACCACATCTTGTTCCCATAATAAGTCCAGCATTAGGCGTAAATCCCATCGAAGTATTAACACATTTACCATCCTTAGTTGCCGTAATACTTGCTCCAGAACCAATATGACAAATAATTAACTTTAAATCTTTACGATTCAAGAAATTAGCCATATATTCAGCAATGTACTTATGACTCGTACCATGTGCCCCATAACGACGAACCTGATACTTAGTATACCAATCCATTGGTACTGCATACAAATAATTTTCCTTACTCATTGTCTGATGATAAGCCGTATCAAATACCACAACATGAATAGCTCCAGGAACAACTTCCTTAGCCGCCTTAATTCCTAATACAGCTGCTGGGTTATGTAAAGGAGCCAAACTAGACAAGGATGCAATATCTTCGACAACCTCATCAGTTGCCACAACACTCTTTTGATAATGATCAGCACCTTGAACAACCCTATGTCCAACCCCTTTAATCTCATCAAAAGATTCAACAATATGTAAATCCTTTAACTCTTGCATCAGAATCTTAAACGCTTCCTTATGATCCTTCATGGCCACTTGTTTTTCAATCTTTTCACCATTTAATTTAATAGTATAAAAGCTACCTTCTATACCAATACGCTCAAAATATCCACTAGCAAGCACCTTCTCTTCAGGCATCTCATAAGCTTTAAACTTTAAAGATGAACTTCCCGCATTAACGGACAAAATTTTCATAATTCTTCAACTCCTGATACTATTATACAAGAGATTGAACTTTTTTACCATGGTTATTTTACATTAAAGACAATGTGGGCCTGTTCCAAGCTTGCGAACTTCCTTTTCCGTCTCACATCCAACCGAAATAAATTCATGACCATAATCACTTAGCAATGTTGCTTTAACCTGTCTGGACAAACTCACTTGCGAAAGATCGATCTGTTTCATTTTCATCACCTATAATTAGTGTGTATAAAAATGACTATCTTATGCATAATAAAAACGGGTGAAAATATGGATTACTATAATCAAAGAATTAATTGCAACGTACACATATGCAAATACTTTGATAAACAAGAAGAAAAATGCACACTTGGAGCCATCACCATAGATCAAGAAAATAAACAAACGATTTGCAAAAATTTTGAAAAAAGGAATTAGAGATACTCCTCAAATTCCTTTTTCTTTTCGCCAGAAACAACCTCGTGCTTTTTAATAGCTTCCCAAATAAGCGTTTCGTAATCAAATAATTGTTCATATTCGATACACTTTTGTAAATCCGGATTAATCACCGGATGGCGAGGTACAAAAATCGTACAACAGTCTTCATAAGGTAAAATACTCGTTTCATAAGTTCCTATTTTTTTGGCAACATCAATAATCTCTAATTTATCAAAACAAGCAACCGGCCGAATCACAGGCATACGCACAACTTCATTAATAACACTCATACTTGTCAAAGTTTGACTTGCAACCTGTCCAATTGACTCGCCATTAATCAAAATCTTACAATGATTCTGATAAGCAACTTTAGCAGCAATCCGGTACATCATTCGGCGCATAATCGTAACCAAATATTCATGAGGAACCTTTTTATAAATCTCTTCTTGAATAGCTGTAAACGGAATAACATGAACCTTTATTCTTCCCCCATAACGACTCAATATCTCTGCCAAACGAAGTACCTTTTCTTTCGCTTCAACACTCGTATGAGGAGGACTTTCAAAATAAATAGCCTCAAGTCTGATCCCCCTTTTCATCGCAAGATATCCAGCCACAGGACTATCAATTCCTCCCGATAACATGAGTAGTCCCTTACCAAGCGTTCCCACCGGATATCCACCAATACCAGGATAACTATCAGAATAAAGATAGGCATGATTATATCTTATTTCAACATGGAACGTAATCTCAGGATGATGCACATCAACACGCACATTTTCCTTGTTTTTTAAAACAACCCCACCCAGATATTTACTAACTTCCATACTCGTCATAGGATAATCTTTAAAACTGCGCTTTGTTTCAATCTTAAACGTTTGAAAGTCTTTCTCACGAATAACATTTTTTAATTCCTCTTCAATCCCTTTAAGATCATTGGAAGGTAACTCATAACCTAAAACAACTTCATGAATACCAAACGTATGTGTCAAAACATCTAAAATAGCATCATATTCCTCATAAGCCTCGACAAACATTCTCCCTTTATCATACTGAATATGTACATCATACTTTCCTAAAGCTTGCTCTAAATTCGTTTTAAGCTGTTTCAAAAACAATTGAATATTGTCTTTTTTAGTATTTAACTCAGCATACTTTAACATAAACAATTTTTTCAAATTACTCACCTCGTCTTAAAAGATCTTTCTTATTGTACCACAATTACGTGTAAAAACAAAGTAAACCGAGATTTTCCTTCTTCAAAAACCATGATAAAATAAATAGGAAAGGATATAAAAATATGGAACAAGACTATCAAAAATTTTCTTTTCAAGAATTAACAAACTTCTCAACAAAAGAAATTGAAAAAATAGAATTTTATCACAAACAAACCCCATACGATAAGACTATCTCGCAAATAAGTATCCAGGATTCTACCCCTAAAATACGCGACATCTACTACAACAAACAAACAAAAACAATATACATTCCAACTTATCTTTTCCTAAACGAACCAAAAACGTTTTACAATATCGTGAGTCTATGCTATCAAAACACTACAAGTCAAACCATTTATATTGAAAACAATACTTTTTTTAGAGACTCTTGGGAAAAAATCTTAAATAACCCCCATATTTCGACCATCTACTATAACCTTTATGAGCCTTCCTTCTTAACCGCCGAAAAACTACGTCAATTAAAAACCAAATCAAAAACAATTTATGTAAAAGAATTCTCACCTCATCTTTTCCCTAGATTAAACAAAGATTTCTTTTTAAGTCAAACCTTCCATGACCCGGGATACCCTTATGACACAGGCACAGTCCTTCTTTCAAACCCCATTTTAGAAGAAGAATTTTCCTATTTGCAAAACACAACAGACATTATAATAAGTTATTATCATGAAACAAACTTAAAAGCCATTCTAGATTACCTTACCAAAATAAACTATCAAGGAACAATTACGATAAAAGCTTCTTCTCCTGGACAAGACTATCTCTTCTTAAAAAACTATCAAGAAACGCTCCATTTAACCATTCAAGAGTCTTACCTAGACAAAGCCAATTTAAATTACAAACCAACAGAAGAAGAATTTTTTAAAACCAATGCTAAACTCCAAGAGCTTCTGATTCCCCTAAAGCATAGTCCTTTAAGTCCCTTTGAAAAATACATTTTTCTCTATGACTTAGTCAAAAACTACAAAATTTATAAAGAAAATCTATTAGATGTGTATGACGCTCGCTCGATTTATCGTATTTTAGACAATGAATTCATGGTATGTGCTGGCTATGCCAATCTTTTAACAAACCTATGCGAACTCGTTGGTATTCCATGCGAATATATAGGTTGTGCGGTAGGAAACTACCAAAGTTGGAAAGACAACGAACTTTTAGAAACCGCGCTAAAAAAATTTCCTTCCATTACTCACAAATTTCTTGTTCGCTTCCAAAAACTTTTTAATAAATTCCAAGACCTTACAACCAAATACAAACTCGTCACACCTAAATTAACTAAATCCTATCATGCTCGTTGCTACGTCTATCTAAAAGATCCAAAATATCAAATCGATGGCTTTTACTATTCCGATCCAACCTTTGAAAATCATCGCGATTATAACTACACTTTTCTAGCTTTTACCGATCATGAAAATTCCCTTTTCCAAGAAACATGGTACATGGATGCAATGGCCTTACAGGATTGTCAAACCAAAGAAGAATTCTTTGAAAAACTAAATCATTTGCAAAAACAAAACCCAAACAAGACCTTATTAGGAGTAATAGAACCCATCGTCAATATTTTGAAGAAATTTGAACCCCAATGGTATGAAACCTTAGAAAACACATATCCTCTAGTCTTTCAAAACCGAACGTACATGTATGGTTATGACAAAGAAGCAAACTCTCTTTTAGATGAGCTTTATGATTTCATCACAAAAAAAACCAACCACCCAATTCCTGAGGAAACAATGATCGAAGCAATTTTGCAAGTGAAAAATTATGAATATAAAGACTGGACAAAAGAAGACTTAATCACCTACGAAAATGCCTTAAAAATCGTCCTCTCCCAAAACAAAGACGAAAACTTCTATAAAAACGAAGAAACCAAAAAACACCACACACTATAAAAAGCAGGGCCATTCCTGCTTTTTTCTAATCCTCTTTCTTTAACAAACTAAGCTTTTGATAAACAAGCTTAAAACAAGCCAAAAACTTATTAATTTCATCCGTCGTAGTCAAATAAGACAAACTAATACGTAGTGTACTGGATGCCCTTTTCTTATCCCCATACAAAGCCATCACGGCTGTCGAAATTTCCCCACTTGAACAAGCCGTATTGGTACTAACATAAATTTCATACTCTTCTAAAGCATGTAAGAAAGTCTCAGCTTTAATATCCGTTAAGGAAATATTCAAAATATGTGGAATACAAATCTTGGATTGATTAATCAAAATACCTGGATATTTTTTTAAATCATTAACAACCTTATCATTTAATCTTCTTATAAAATTTTCTCTCTTATCAATATCATTGGTCGCTAAACGAATAGCCTTAGCAAATGCAACAATCAATGGCACCGCAGGTGTTCCTGGATTAAGCATATTGGTATGTCCACTTCCATAGAGCAAAGGACGCATGGAAACACGACTATTTTTATACAAAAGTCCTATTCCCTTCGGTCCATAAATCTTATGAGCTGTCACACTGGCCAAATCCACATCATGAAAATTCACCGATACTTTTCCCAGAGCCTGAGTCATATCACTATGAAGTAAAGTTTCACTATTCTCTTTTTTAATAATCTGTCGGATCATCTTCAAAGGCTGTCTAACTCCTGTTTCACTATTCACGGCACAAATACTAACCAAAATCGTATCAGGTCGAATCAACCTTTTCAAATCATCAAAATCAATAAGTCCATCCTCTTTATTATCAACATAGCTTACTTCAAAACCAATACTCTCTAAATAATTACAAATCTCATATATAGATGGATGCTCAAGCTTAGAAACAATCAAGTGATTACCCTTTTTCATATTGGCTAAACACGTTCCAATCAAGGCCAAATTATTTGCCATCGTTGCCCCACTTGTAAACGTAATCTCGCTTTCTAACACACTAAAAATATCACTGATTTGCTTAACCGCACTATTCATAAGAGCCTTAGACTTTACCCCTAAGCTATGCAAAGAATTAGGATTGCCCATAAAATCTTTTGTCGCCCGAATATAAGACTCTAAAACATCATAACTTACTGGTGTCGTTGCACTATAATCTAAATAAATCATACCTCTTCACTCCCTAACAAAATATCTCTTATTTGACGCCAATCATGTACCCGTTTAATACCAAGACTTTCTAACTCTTCAAACGAATACTTTCTATTATGCATATGATCAAGCAAAAGTTTTGTCTCTCCATAACCCTTTAAATTACCAACCTTATCATCAATCTTAATATCACACATAATCATATGCTTACTACCCGTCAAAATAATTTTCTTAGGATCAATAAATGGCATATTCTTTAAAATCCATTCATACTTATACTTAGCCATAATACTACTTTCTTTAGGTCTTCTTTTATCTACGAAAGCCGAAACAATATATACATCGTACACCTGACACAAATCACGTATGACCTCAATAGCCTCCGGAAAAACATAAGCATGATCATACACATTTGCATTTTCATAAAAATAATCTAAAAACTTTTCCCGTTCTAAAGGAGGAATAATATCCTCCACAAAATAAGTATCAATATCGGTATACTGATAATCCATTTTCATATATTTATTTACTTCTTCTAAATAAGTTGGTGAACAAATTGTCTCATCCAAATCAATCATAATCTTCTGCATGTTCTACTCCTTAATACTCATTATATAAAAAAGAAGCCGAAAGGTAAATCCAAAATTTTAATTTTGATACTCCTCGATCAACTTCTGATAAATACCTGGTTCAATCACATTAATCGCATGAATAGCAAACTCCAAAGAACTCTTAAAATTCCCTTTATAAAAAGCCTTCTCTGCCTTCATAAGACCAATATCCACTTCCTGATTCACAGTTCGATAACGATTACCATAAACAATAGCTGTCTCAGCCATCTTCGCTGTCTTAATCGTTTCCCTTGTCGTATTATAAACCTTTAAAACCAAATCCCTAGCCGTATCCACTCTCGTATTCAAAACCTTAATCGAAATTGGAGTCTTCTCAAGCTCAGCAACCATATTTGCAATAGCCTCAGTTGCCTCAGCAAGCTCCACAAAATAATGATCCGGAATAATTGGTAACTTATAAGACTTCATCTCACTCTTAGCCTTATTTAAAATATCCTTCATCTCATCAAGTTGCTCTCTTGCCCTTAACTCATCCTCTTTCATACTGCCAAACGTTCTTAATGCAACATCTAACTTTTCCTCCGTTTTTGAAACCCGAACATTTAAAAGCTCCATTTCCTTACCTAGATGCGAATAACTAGTCTTCTTACTCCGTTGAGACTCAATAATATCATCATAATCGCTACGCTCATCAGCAAGCTCTTCCTTAATCTTAAAAACAATCTCAACATCTTCATCCTCTAAATCATAACTATACTTAATATCATCAAGCTTATTAGCTAACCGATCATTAATTTTAATCAACTTTGTAACCTTAATTAAAATACTCCGTAAAAACTCATTATAAATCTTTCTAGCAATCTTTTCCTTATCAAAATCATTATATATTGAATCAAAATAATCACTCATTGTCTTGAGTTCAAAAATACTATCCTCAATATTAAGTACATTAAGTCTTTGAAAAATATCTGTAATCTTCTTACTAGACTCTGTCACATTATAAGGAAGATTTAAATAATCCAAATTATATCCATCTTTTTCCATTTTCTTCGCAATACTCGTAATTTCCGTAATCTTCTTCGGAATAATATTCTTCCCAAGCGTGATAATCATCGGTGCTTCCTCTATTACTAACTTTAAGTTACCGGTCAAATCATCAATCGCCTTGACAATCTTACTCACCTCTTGATAAGCTTTCTTCTCCATTGCCACTTCAAACGCACTAAAAAGCTTATCTACATTCTCAAACTGTAACTCCAAAGGTGAAGTAACCAACGTATAATCATTCTTATGTTCATGGTACTTCGTTAAAATAGCCCGATAATTTGCTTTTAACTTCGTAATCGTTTCCCTATTCTTTTCCTCACTAAGCGTAATTTCCTTAATCTCATCTAACAAAAAAGTAGCCTTAGTTTTTACATAATAAATATCCAACTCAATATCACTTAACTTAGCCGAAAGTTCCTTATACTTCTTCTCCGTAAACAACTCTTCAGCCTCAAGTAAGGCATCCGTAATTCGATTAATATCTGTATCCTTGATCGTTTGAAAACGCTTTTTCCACAAAGATAAACTATCTTGCATATCACTACCTTGAACCAGAGGCTCAACCTTATTAAACTCAGCCATCAAATTAGCCGAAACAATTAAATTCTTATCCCGTTCCAACTCATCAAGCTGTTTACGATACTTCTTTTTTTCACGACTAGACATCAAATACAAAACCACACCAATCGTTACAATCGAAAGAAGATAAGTTGCAATACCTAGAATAACAAATAAATCCGTGCTCATTTGCCCTTCGCCTACTCTCTATGTAAATATTTTATCATATTTTGTCAAAATAGAAAGAAAAAGTTGAAAAAATGCTTTTACTAAAGGCATCTAATTCAACTCTTTTTTTCGACTCAATTGAAGACCATACTCATCGGGATAATTAGCCCCATTAATAGGATACACCACACCATCTCGCATATAAGTATTTGCTTCCATAGTAATAACATCATTTACAAGCAAAGATAACAACTGTATATCATTAGAAAAAATACATTCATGATTTTGCGGTGTATACCCATAGTGCAAATGTGTAAAATATTTCAAAGGCGTTGTCACACCAGCAAGCATCTGCTTTTTTCGTTGATCCCAAATTACGGCACAAAAATTAGCATACTCACTTAATGCTTTAAACATCCCTGTATCGTAATCACCATATATTTTTTGAATCAAAAGTAAATACTCAGCAGGATCAGAAATAGCATAACGACTTCTAAGTTTTCGAGCTACATAAGCAATCTGTTCCTGCTCAAATGCGGACGCAATCAAAATATCTTTCTTACAAGCTAATCCAAAATGATTTTGTGCGCGTTGTTGATGAAAAAAAGATTGAACAAAAACCAAATCATCCATCGTTTAAATGCCCCAAAACATATCAGGAAACCTTTTTAAAAATGCATCAACGATAACTAATGAGCTAATCTCTTTACCTTGATAAGCCACAAAACTTTCCATATTCATACAAACCTCCATGATCTAAATCGAATCATATTCTAACACTACTTAACAATACTGTCTACCCTAATATTGCTTTAACACCAACTCAAATAGTAAGTAAACATATATTAATTGATTTGTCTACTTGAACAACAAGTTTATCTTCACTTTGTTTCAGGTTTTCTATTCAATTTTAAATCTGACACTCTTTCAAAAGAACAAGAAAAATTCTTATCCAACACTTTAGTAGAAACAAGCCGAACATAAATCTGATCATGAACAGAATATTTTGATTGAAACGGACTAGCTAAAGGCAAAATACCCCAAATATTATTATCTGTTCGAATATAAAGGCTTTCTTTAGCAACAAATTCCACAGTAGCCATAAAAGTACAATCAAGATATTGATTAACATATTTTTGAAGCAAATAATTTTGAACATCCTTCTCAAAACACTCCGCTGCCATTTCCCTTTCAGTCAAATGAGGTGCCACCAAAGAAGCATACTCTCTAAGTTCATCCATCTTCAAAGAATCAACACCATGGGCAAAAAATTCACTCAAAACCGCATGGTTAAGAAGATCACTCCCTCTTCGTATAGGTGAAGTAACCGTTGCATATCGCTCCAAAGCAAGGCCAAAATGACCAATACATGAATCACCATAACAAGCACGCTCCATCGACCGCAAAAAAAGACCTGAAATGTATTTGCGTTCCTCCATAGAACAATTCTGAAAAACAGAATGTAGATACCTTTGATACCCCTTTTGATTTCTTAATTCCTCTAGTTTTCTCAATCTAAACCTAGCCTTCTTCATCGAATCAAGCAAAGAATACAATTTACTTAAAGAAGGTGCCTCATGATTACGATAAACAAAAGGAAGGCCAAGAAAATAACAATAATCCGTAACTACCTCGTTAGCCAAAAGCATAAAATTTTCAATCATACGATTAGCTGGTCCCATCACTTCTTCTTTAATTTCAACAGGAACCTCAGCCGAATTTAATATCACGTCTAACTCGGATGTCTCAAAAGCTAGATAGCCCCGTTTAAACTTTCTACTCTGTAATATTTGTGACAACTCATTCATTGCCAGCAAGTCTTGTTGAAAAGGCAAATAGTCTTCCCTCATCACATTTCTATCCAAAAATAAATTCACCTGATCATAAGACATTTTCTTATCACTACGGATTAAACTTGGAAATACTTGCATATCCAAAACCTCTCCTGAATAGGAAACATCAAGCATAATTGTCTTTGCAAGCTTACTCTCATGTTCATTCAACGAACACAATTCATTAGATAGACGATTTGGTAACATAGGCCAAACAAAATGAGAAGGATAACAACTCGTACCTCTTTTCATTGCTTCCACAAAAACTTCACTCTTAAAAGGAACATAAGCATCCACATCCGCAATATGAACATACAAACGATATCCGTCACTATGTCTTTCTATGGAAACTGCATCATCTAAATCCTTTGCTTGAACAGGATCAATCGTAAATGTTTTCAAATCTCGCAAATCACGACGTTCATGAGAATCTAAAGCCACAAAATTCTTAGTATTATCTGGTAAAGAAAAATCATAAAACTGAGCCATATCTAAAACTACATCCCAAAGTTTATTAGAAATTTCTTTAACAAACTCTAATTGAAAAACACCATTCACATAAGAATAATTTGCCAAAATACGTGTATCTTCTTTATAAGAATCCTTATCTAACACACCCACATAATTAGGATTCTCTATAGATCTCCACTCACCATTTTTCTTAATAAACTCTTTACATGGTTTCTTCCTTTCAAGCACTTCAACAACCTTAGCAATCATTTTCCCACTTTCTTCACAAATCTCTACACCAATACAATCACCCGCAAAAGCTCCATTAAGCTCATGCTCACGAAGAAAAAACTTCTTACCATGAAAATAAAAATAATACTGCTGATTCGAAGAATCCTTTTCTATCCAAGTCTTAATAATATACTTAGCCATGCACTCTCGCCTCTTGACAACCTTTTTAATAATCCCTGTATCATAATGCTTCTTAGTGCACCGAAAAGAATTTAACAAAACAAAAACATAATCGCCTTCTAAAGCCCCAAGATTCCGAACATTTTCCTTATCCAATAAAACCTTCATATGATTTTTCAGTTCAACATAATAATTTTTCTTATTTGATTTTTTTAAAACACCAAATTTCAAAACAGAATCTTCAATCACATAAACATACGAATCTTCTTCACCATAAATGATACCTTTTTCTTCTAACCCATTTAAAATATCAAGCATTTTACTCTTATCAACAACATTAAACTTCTCTTGAAGTTCCCAAACGTTCCAAAATTTTCTAGTTCTTTTTAAAAACTCCTCTACTTGCTTCTCTAAACTCATTTTCTCCTCCTAAACAAAAAAGGACAGTTTTTCCAAACCATCCTCCATTGTTCAATAATCTATAACGAAATAACCCGAATCTCACTGATTTCAAATTAATCGTATCATGTCTAAAAAGAGATTGCAAGTAATTGTGGTCAAAAAGTTTTAATCTAAAAAATACTTTAACTTTACTCTTTTTAAAAGGGCTAAAACAAAACTCAAAAACATAGCTATTCCAATAAGCAAAAGCTGCTCGCCTATTGGAATCATAACTAAAGAAATATGCGCATACTTTTTAAACAAATAAAATGCTACCAAACTAAATACAAGCATCAACACATAAGCAACTAGATTAAAAAGGACTAGGAAGAAAAAATTATAACCTTTCATTTGCCACTTCTTAGCTCCATAAAGCAAGAACACTTGATTTTTCATTTCATTATCCGACAACATATTGGAATAAATAATCACCAATGCACCTAAGAAAAGAACGCCTAAAAAAAGTAATGCATAATTCAACCTTTTCACTCTAGAACTATCAGACACAGGCATACCAAGACGCCGAATAACAACTTCTTCATCATTAATCTTATTTTGAAGTTCCTCTGTCAGAAGTTCAATACGCTCAGGTTCGATATGTTTCAAACGATAAAAATAAAGATAATCTTGATTCATTTGAATTTCTTCTAGCTTACTAGACGAAACATAAAAAGCACATTGATCACTCTCATAATACTTTTGGATATCAAACGAGTAAGCCTTTTGATTCACCGAATTTATTCCTACAAAAGAACTTCCTATATAATTCTCATAAGGATTTTCATCCGTCAAGAAAATTTGATAAGGCACGATAGTCATATTTCCCGTTAACTCTTCAGAAGGAAAAACAGCAAAATAATTATAATCCTCTAAGCCAAAAGAATTAATACAATTTGTAAAAGAAGAATCTTCAAAAGAAAGAAGAACACCAGAAGAAACCTGCATATTTTTTTCGGTAAAAGCATCAGACACATCATAAGGACTAACAATATCAATATAAGCTCCATCATAAAAACTATTCAAAACTAAATCTGTATAATATTTTCTCAAACACAAAAGCAAAAACAAAGAAAGAAAAATAAACATAACAACAACCACATATATCTTCGTCGTCTTTCTCCGCAAAATACTCTTCAAAAATAGTTTCACATAAACCACCTCACCTATTCAAAAACTCATAAGACTTTTGTCTTCCAAAATAAAACCATACAAAAAAACATTGAACATAAAAAAGGTAAAAATAAACTCAAGAAAATACTCATGGCTAGTATTGAAAAGCGAAAATATAACTGCATTCCCAGAATAAGGAAAGCTTCTCTAAATAAATTATTTGCTAAAATGACAACAAAGCAATACAGAAGAATAGCTAGAACAAAAGAAATTAGAAAAAGAATTGTTATTTCGATATTTTTTTCATAAACAATGTCCTTCTTTTGATATCCAAGACTCGTTCGCAATTGATAATCTTTTAAGTTTGAAAGAATATATTTATAAGAATAATTAAAGACAACCATAAAAGAAGTAAACACTGAAACAATTAAAATTAAACAAGCAATTAATTGATTATCTGCATAAAAAGATGGTTCATGATAAGCTCCTCTTTCTACACGATAACCACGGTTATTTAACAAATCGACAATTTCCTGATAATTATCACCATCATCAATCACAATCCAATTTTGATCGCTTTCATCTATATCCCCATAAAGTTTTTGCACAATTTTAGTTTTATCTTGTTGTGTAATATAGCAAACACTGCCCAAATTTCTTGATAAAGTATTGTCGTAAAAACCTATGATTTTAAATTTTTGATGATAATTTTCACCAGTCTCTTCACCACTATCACTTATCATAGAAGAATAGGAAATTAAAGTAACTTCTTTATTTAAATATTCTTTCACATTTAAATATCCTTTTTCAGTTTTAAAAGCATCTTCACCATCAGGAAAAAAATAATATGGACAAATCATCGTTCCTGTTTCTTCATCACTTAAATTATCACCTAATATTACATCCGGAGCAATTCCATAACTACCTAATATAAGTTCTATACTCCCACTATATCCTTGCGCGATAAAATCATCAGTATGCATGTTGGTATATAAATACTTTGGAAAAGTAATTACTAAAACATGAGGATTTTCTTTAAGTTCTTTTCTTATCTCTTCATCCAAGGATTTGTTTGGTATAATTGTCCGAAAACTAACATTGAGCTTTTTATCGGTTTCTACCTGTAAATTTAAATTATCAGCAATCATAAAAGCGCACAACGTTATTGCAAAGCAGACCATTAAAACCATAACCAAAAAGTAATTTTTCTTATTTCGAAGTGTTCTTTTTAAGCTTAGCCAAAACACATCACTCACTTCACCTATCTAAAAATTTATAAGACCTTTGTCTTCCAAAACAAAACCAAATAAAGAACATAGATAATAGAAAAGGCAAGATAAGACAAAAGAATATACCTAAAATAAAAGTAACAAAATGAAATTTTACAGCATACCCAAAAAGAGCAAAAAAAGCACTAAAATATTTATTAGATAAAATTGCCAATACGTAATAAAGTATAAAGCATCCAATGCAACCCAAAACTCCTAAAATAAACAGTTCTAATATTTTTTCTATTATAATATCTTTTTTTCGATATCCTAAACTAACTCTCAATTGATAATCCTTTAAATTAGAAAGAATATATTTATAAATAAAATTCAAAATAAGCATAAATGAGCAAAAAATAGAAACAATGACAATTAAATTTAATATCAAATAATATTCTGCTAATGTATTTTCCTTCATCACACTTTGAAAGTGATATCCACCCTCTCGATATGGTAGAATTTCTGAAACTTCCTCTAAATATTTAGGATCCTCTAAAATAATAATATCGTTTTGATTGTGTTCATCACTATCTAAATAAAGGTCTTTACTAATTGCTTCCATACCAGAAAGTGACAGATAACAAGTATTTGCAGGCATTTGATTAATGGTATTATCAAAAAAGCCAACAATAGTATATGTTCGTGTAAAATCCTTCATAGCATCATTATTACTTGAATACGAATAATGAATACGAATAGATTTTCCCAAAAAGTCTTTAGGATTCAAAAAGTCTTTCGATTCAGATAAATCATAATTCAAAGAATCATCCGGAAAAAAATTATAAGAACAAATTATTGAATCCGTCATATCATCTGTTAAGTTTTCTCCTAAAATAGCTGGAGGTACTAACTTTTCAGTCCCCAATCGAAAAGACAAACTTCCATTATACCCCAAATCTTGAAAATCTTCTGAAACCACAAAATGTTCTAAATTATAAAATGAACCAACATAACTAACATGCGGATTATTTAACAACTCTGTTTTCGTTTGTTCATCTAATTGAGATACAAGAATTGAACGAAATTCCACTAATTCTTTTTGAGCAGTTTCAACATAAAGAGATAAATTATCATGAATCACAAAAGAAACAGCCGTAATAACAAAACAAATCATTAACACAACGAGCAAAAAGTAATTTTTCTTATTTCGAAGTGTTCTTTTTAAGCTAAGAATTAACCTTTGCATTCTCCACCTCTAAAAGACCATCTTCAATTCTTAACACAACATCAGCATAAGGAAAAATATCCATACTGTGACTTACTACAATAATCCCCTTTCCTTGATTAGACAATTCTTTCAACTTTTCAAAAATAATTTTTTCATTTTTTCGATCTAAATTACCAGTCGGTTCATCCGCCAAAATATATTTAGGATCATTAACCATTGCTCTAGCTATAGCCACCCTCTGTTGTTCTCCACCAGATAATTCTTTAGGAAAATGATTGGCACGATTTAAAAGTCCTACACTATCTAATATAGACAAAGCAAGTTCTTTTTTATCACCTTGAATCTTTCTATTTACAACCATAGGAACCATAACATTTTCATAAGCTTTTAAATAAGGGTCTAAAAAATAATCTTGAAAAACAAAGCCAATCTTTTCCCTTCTTAAAAGAGCAAGTTCAGTTTCATTCATTTCTTGAACATCACGTCCATCAATTAAATACTTACCTTCTTGAAAGTCCAAGAGTAACCCAAGTATTTTTATTAAAGTAGACTTTCCACCCCCACTATGACCAATAATCGCATAAAACTTACCAGGTTCAAATTCATAACTTACCTTATCTAAAACCACAATATTTTCTTTCTTTTTCACAAACGTTTTAGAAACATTCTCTAACTTTAAACTCACAATATTACCTCCAATATTATTAACAAAATTATATCATGAAAAGAAAAAACTGTGATGAAAAACATCACAGTTTTCCTACGTAGCACTATACAAACGTATCTCAACTCTACCTACATTATCTCTTCCCTGAATAGAAGTATGATAACTTTTGTCGGTTTTAAGTCCAGTAAATTTAAACATATATATGGCATTTACTTGATCCATAGATAAATCTCTAACACCAGCTTCAGTGTCCCATAACCATCCTTCTTCATAAAGAGTATGTCTTACATTCACCGGATAAGCAGAATTTTCTCTCTCAAGAAGTTTAGTATTAACACCAAGACCAGTTGAGTTATAATTGGTACTTGCTGTATAAGCAGCTGGAATATCAGGTGAAACTGTATAAGTATAGGTATTACTTGCTGCAGATACAATGGCAATACCAACAACAGCAACAAGAGATAAACAAGAAAGTATAGACAAAACATTTAAAACTCTTTTCACACTTTACGTCCTTCCTAACAACCGGAAGATTACTTCTTTATTGCATCTTCATTATAATAGGAAGAAATAAATCCCGTACACTACCTAACAGGCGAACTTTGAATATCTAGTAGTTCATCTAATGAAATTTCTAATATTTTACAAATTTTATATAGATGATCTAAACTAGGTACAGCAACACCTCTTTCCCATTTTGAAACAGACTTACCATTAACTTCCAAAAGAGCACCCAACTCTTCTTGGGTAAATCCTTTTTTCAAACGTGCTATCTGAATTCTCTGACCTAACACTTCTCTTTTCTCTTTAGACATATATACTCCTAATTCTAAACCGCGATATCTACGCCATTCATTCCGTCATAAACATTTCGAGCATTGCCATAGAACAAAAAGACATTACCAAAGCCACCAGCACCAATTGTGTACTGTGTACTAACAAGCTGTGTGGTATTTGAAATTGCATGTTGATAACTTCCGTAAATTGTACCACCGAGGTCCGTATAGAAAGTCATAGTTGCAATAAGATTGTTAGCATTTGGTAAAACAAAAGAATAAGCAAAACCATTAGCTAAAACTTTAGGATTTACATAACTTTGATTGTTACCATTACCACTTACGATTAAATTGCCGGTATTTTTTATAGATACATTATCTAAACGCACACCCATAACATCATAGCTTTTAACAAAAGGTGTTCCAAGCCATTCATTTTTTAAAGTAACTAAACATTGACTGGTACAAGCCTTGGTTATAGTCAATCTTCTTAAATTACTCTCTATAGAGCTTGAACGTGTTAAATAATCACTTAAAACACTTTTACTTTCAATACTAGCATGAATCAAGTTTAAGTTTTTTATTTTTGCTAGCTCTTCAAACGTAACATTCTCTTGATAACCATCCCAATACATTTTAGAAAAAAATTCATATTCCTCATAGGTTAAAATTACTCCGTTATCATTTTGAAAAAAAACTTCTTGTGCCGAAACTTGCAGACAAAATGTACAACCAAAAACACCTAAAAATAAAAGCAAAAATTTCTTTTTCATTTCTTCCCTCCTTCTACAAGAAGAGTATCGCGAAAAGAAAAAAAAGAAAAGTGAATTTGATTCACGTTCTCTTCAAACTCACTCTTTATCGTAAAAATTTATTTGCAAAATTTATCTCAAAATTGTTTAAAATTGTATCTGCATTACTACAATCACCGCTATAACAAAAAAGTTCAGAATCCTTAATTTCAAAGAAAGTATTATCCTTTTCATTACTTCTATAAGAAAAATATTTTTCACCATAAGAATAATACACATTCTCATAACTAACATTAAATATGTGTGTATCAATATCATAGTTACATAAAACATTTTGATTACTATAATAACAAACCGAATCATCACATTGAAAAGTATTAGCAATCTTTTCAGGAATCACAACATTCTTCTGTTCACTATTTTGCGTTCCAATCACATTTTCCTTAGAAAAAAACAAATTATCATTTGTATAAATTAAATAAAACTGCAAAAATATTTTTTCATCATTTATCATTATATATAATTTATCTTGAGAACGAATAAACTCATCATAATCGAACAAAAAGGAATTCATAGAAAATAAATTTTCTATTCTTCCCTTGGAGTACCTCACGGTGCTCCTTTTCTCTTTTTATAGAGACCATATTTCCGAGGGTCGCCCCCGTACTTTTTCATTTAATTGTTATTATACTATCCTTAACTCTCTTAATCCTTCTTCTAAAATGTTTCTACTAGCATTGTAATCCCTTTCTAGTTGAATCCCACATACAGGACATTCATACTTTCTTATTCCGTAATCTTTCATTGCTGAATCTTTGTATCCACACTCGCTACAGATTTGGCTACTTGGGTAATAGGTGGATATTTGATGAAAAATTTTACCACTCCACTTACATTTGTATTCTAAAGTTTGAAGGATTTTCTGAAACATTACATTGCTAATATTCTTTCTAATAGATTTAGGATTATTGTCTTTACATAGCATCTCTTTGACTTTTAATTTTTCAGCTATAATTATTTCTTTTTTCTTCATAATCTTTGATACTACTTCTTCTAA